>CAYPDO010000956.1:0-1812 GCA_964409495.1 uncultured Bordetella sp. | reverse complement strand
AATTCGACGTTCGCCTCGGCGACACTCCCCACCCTGAACCCCCTGCTCGACATCCACCCCGAGGTGGCCGATGCCCTGGCCGCCGGCCGGCCCGTGGTGGCGCTGGAATCCACCATCATCAGCCACGGCATGCCCTGGCCCGAGAACGCGCAGACGGCACTGGCTGTGGAGGCCGAGGTGCGCGCCCAGGGCGCCGTGCCGGCCACCATCGCGGTGATCGACGGCCGGCTCCGGGCGGGCCTGTCCACCCAACAGATCGAACGCCTGGGCCAGGCTGGCCACGCCACCACCAAGGCCAGCCGGCGCGACCTGCCGCTGCTGGTGGCGCGCGGTGGCAGCGGCGCCACCACGGTGGCGGCCACGATGATCATCGCCGCGCTGGCCGGCATCCGCCTGTTTGCCACCGGTGGCATCGGTGGCGTGCACCGCGGCGCCGAGACCAGCATGGACATCTCGGCCGATCTGCAGGAGCTGGCGCGCACGCCAGTGGCCGTGGTGTGCGCCGGCATCAAGAGCATCCTCGACCTGGGCCTGACGCTGGAGTACCTGGAGACCCACGGCGTGCCGGTGCTCGGCTACGGCACTGACCGCCTGCCCGCCTTCTACAGCCGCGACAGCGCGTTTGGCGTGGACGCCCGGCTCGACAGCCCGGCCGAGGTGGCCGCGGTGATGCGCGCGCAATGGGCGCTGGGCTGCCGTGGTGGATTGGTGGTGGCCAACCCGGTGCCCGCCGAACATGCGATGCCGCGCGAGGCCATTGACGCCGCCATCGCCCAGGCCCTGGCCGAGGCGCGGGCGCAGGGCGTGGCCGGCAAGGCTGCCACGCCCTTTCTGCTGCAGCGGGTGAGTGCGCTGACCGGCGGGCAGAGCCTGGCCAGCAACATCGCGCTGATCAAGGCCAACGCGCGGCTGGCGGCGCAGGTGGCAGTGGCGCATGCAGCGCTGGCGGCCTGAGCACAATCTCCTTCGCCCGCACAAGGACATGCCGGCGCCTGCGCGCGCACCGGGGCAGCGTCCGTTCACCATCGCGCCTGTTCCGTCTTTTGCGCAGCTTGCGCGCTGCCGCGCCGCCCCATGCCCCTGCCATCCATCGCCTTCGACAACAGCTTTGCCCGCGAGCTGCCCGGCTTCTACACCGCCTGGCAGCCCGCGCCGGCACTGCAGCCGCAGCTGCTGAAGCTCAACCAGGCCCTGGCCGAGGAACTGGGCCTGGATGCCGCGGCCCTGGCTTCGCCCGAAGGCCTGGCGGTGTTGTCGGGCCAGGTGGTGCCGGCCGGTGCCCAGCCGCTGGCCCAGGCCTATGCCGGGCATCAGTTCGGCGGCTTCTCGCCACAGCTGGGCGATGGCCGCGCGCTGCTGCTGGGCGAGCTGATCGACCGCCACGGCCAGCGCCGCGACTGGGCCTTCAAGGGCTCGGGCCGCACGCCCTATTCACGCGGCGGCGATGGCAAGGCGGCCGTGGGCCCGGTGCTGCGCGAATACCTGATGGGCGAGGCCATGCACGCGCTGGGCATCCCCACCACCCGCGTGCTGGCGGCCGTGGCCACCGGCGAGCCGGTGCAGCGCGAGCGCGTGCTGCCCGGCGCGCTGCTCAGCCGCATCGCCGCCAGCCACATCCGCGTGGGCAGCTTCCAGTTCTTCGCCGCGCGCGGTCGGCAGGATGACGTGCAGCGCCTGGTGGCCTACACCGTGGCGCGGCACTACCCCGCGCTGCAGGGCGCCGAGCAGCCCGCACTGGCCCTGCTGCGCGCGATGGCCGAGCGACAGGCGGCGCTGAGCGCGCACTGGATGGGCGTGGGCTTCCTCCACGGC
>CAYPDO010000955.1:0-1816 GCA_964409495.1 uncultured Bordetella sp. | reverse complement strand
GGCCGCCCGAAGGCCGCCCGCCCCGACATGGCGCGCCAAGCCCGCACGGCTGCGCCCGTGGTCGCAAACCGGGCACACTCGCGCCCGTGCCCGCCGCTCCACCGCCCTTGCCGTCCGCTGCCGATGCCCCGCTGATCGCCCTGCACCAGGTGCACAAGCGTTTTGCCGGCAGCCGCGCGGGCGCGGGGCATGCCGGCACGCAGGCCCTGGCCGGCGTGAGCCTGGCGGTGCGCGCGGGCGAGTTCGTCTCGCTGCTGGGCCCCTCGGGCTGTGGCAAGAGCACGGTGCTGCGCCTGGCGGCCGGGCTGGACGATGCCGATGCCGGCACGGTGGCCGCGCCGGCGCGGCAGGCCGGCGGCGATGCCGCCACCGCCTTCGTGTTCCAGGAACCCACGCTGATGCCCTGGGCCACGGTGGCCGACAACGTGGCGCTGCCCCTCAGGCTGCAGGGCCAGGGCCGCGCCCAGCGCGCGCCGCGCGTGGCCGAGGTGCTGGCCCGCGTGGGCCTGGCCGAGTTTGCGCAGGCCCATCCGGCGCAGCTGTCGGGCGGCATGAAGATGCGCGCGTCGATCGCCCGCGCCCTGGTCACCGCGCCGCGCGTGCTGCTGATGGACGAGCCCTTCGCCGCGCTGGACGACATCACGCGCCAGCGCCTGAACACCGACCTGCTGCAGTGGTGGCAGGCGCAGCGGCTGGCGGCGCTGTTCGTCACGCACAGCGTGTCCGAAGCCGTGTACCTGAGCCAGCGCGTGCTGGTGATGGCCGCGCGCCCCGGCCGCGTGGTGGCCGAGTTGGCCATCGACGCGCCGTATCCGCGCCCGGCCGACTGGCGCCACACGGGCGAATTTGCCGCGGCCTGCCGCACGCTGTCGAACCGGTCGATCACCGACAAGCTGCTGCCCGCCCTGGTGATGCTGGGCCTCGTGGCGGCCTGGGAGCTGGGCGTGCGCTGGGCCGGCATCCCCGACTACACGCTGCCCGCGCCCAGCCGCATCGCCCAGGCGCTGGCCGAGCACGGCGCCTCGCTGGCCGGCAGCTGGTGGTACACGCTGAAGATCACCTTCGGCGCGCTGGCCCTGGCCTGCGCCGGGGGGGTGCTGATCGCCAGCGCCTTTGCGCTGTCGCCCACGCTGGAGCGGGCGCTGTTTCCGCTGGCCGTGGTGCTGCAGGTGACACCGCTGATGGCAGTGGCGCCGCTGATGCTCATCTACCTGGACAGCACTACCTCGGCGCTGCTGCTGTGCGCCTGGCTGAGCGCGTTTTTCCCGATCCTGTCCAACACCGTGATCGGCCTGCGCGCGGCCGATCCGCAGCTGCGTGATCTGTTCCGCCTGTACCGCGCCACGCCCTGGCAGCGCCTGGCACTGCTGCGCGTGCCCTCGGCGCTGCCGTACTTCATCGCGGGGCTCAAGGTCTCGGGTGGTCTGGCCTTGATTGGCGCGGTGTCGGCCGAGATGGTGGCTGGCGCCGCCGGCCGTGAGACGGGCCTGGCCTCGCGCATCCTGGAGGCCAGCTTCCGCACCGAGACGCCCAAGATGTTCGCTGCGCTGGTGCTGCTGGTGGCCACGGGCGTGCTGATCTTTGCGCTGTTCAACGCCGTGTCGCGCGCCGCGCTGGGGCGCTGGCACGCGTCAGAATCCGGCCGCACCGACTGATTTCCCCTGGGGAGAACGACCCATGCGCTTCACGCTGATCGCCACCGCTGCCGCTGCCCTGCTGCTGGCCGCCGGTGCCGCCCAGGCCGACGACAAGGTGACCTTTGCCACCAACTGGAAGGCCCAGGCCGCGCACGGCGGCTTCTACCAGGCGCTGGCCG
>CAYPDO010000954.1:0-1820 GCA_964409495.1 uncultured Bordetella sp. | reverse complement strand
CCACCCGCCGGGCGGGTTGGCGGGCCGGCTTGGGGCGGCCCGGCGCTCGGCCCGCGCCGCGTCATCGCGGATCAGGCCATCGCCAGATAGTCGCCCTTGCCGATCGCCACGCCCGCCTGCCGCAGCAGCGCGTAGGCGGTGGTGACGTGGAAGTAGAAGTTCGGCAGCGCCCAGTGGCGCAGGTAGACCTCGCCAGCGAAGCGCAGCGGCTCGCGGTTGCGCATCGGCAGCACGATCTCGCGGTCTTCGCTGCCGTCGATGGCCGAGGCCGGCACCGAGCCGATGAAGTCCAGCGTCCTGGCGATGCGACCGCGCAACTGCTCGAAGCTGGTTTCGTCGTCCTCGAACTTCGGCGGCTCCATGCCGGCCAGACGCGCGGCGCAGCCCTTGGCGGTGTCGCCGGCGATGCGGATCTGCGCCACGAAGGGCAGCATGTCGGGCGCCAGGCGCAACTGCAGGTAGTTGTCGGGGCTGAAGCCGCGGGCCTGGGCATGGGCCTCGGCCTTGTCCAGCCAGCCGAGCATGGCGCCGAGTTGCTTCTGGAACAGCGGCACGCTGGCCGAATGCATGCTGAGCTTGCTCATCGTGGGTGTCTCCTGGGGATGTGGCGGAATCGCACAGCGCGCATGCTAGCCAGTGCCGCCAGGCTTTGCCGATGCGGGCACAATACTTAGCAAAGGATGTGCATGCAGCAGATGCACATCAACTTCTAAGTCGTTGATGCGCAAAGAGATGCCCCGGTGAATATCATCATTCTGGACGACTACCAGGACGCTGTGCGCAAGCTGCGCTGCGCGCCGCTGCTGGAGCCCTTCAACGCCAAGGTCTTCACCAACACGGTCAAGGGCATCGGCCAGCTGTCGGTGCGGCTGCGCGATGCCGACGTGCTGGTGCTGATCCGCGAACGCACCGCATTCCCGAAGGCGCTGCTGGAGAAGCTGCCCAAGCTGCGCCTGATCGCCCAGACCGGCAAGGTGGGCAGCCACATCGACGTGGACACCTGCACCCGGCTGGGCATCGCGGTGGCCGAGGGCGTGGGCTCGCCGGTGGCGCCGGCCGAACTCACCTGGGCATTGATCATGGCCGCGATGCGCCGGCTGCCGCAGTATGTGGGCAACCTCAAGCACGGCGCCTGGCAGCAAAGCGGGCTGAAATCTGCCTCGATGCCGCCCAACTTCGGCATCGGCATGGTGCTGCGCGGCAAGACCCTGGGCATCTGGGGCTACGGCAAGATCGGCGCGCTGCTGGCCGGCTACGGCCGCGCCTTCGGCATGCAGGTGGTGGTGTGGGGCAGCGAGGGTTCGCGCGCACGCGCCGCGGCCGACGGCTACCAGGCCGCCGAGAGCTGCGAATCATTCTTCGAGACCTGCGATGTGCTCAGCGTGCACCTGCGCCTGCGCGACGAGACGCGCGGCATCGTGCGCCTGGAGCACCTGGCGCGCATGAAGCCCACGGCGCTGTTCGTCAACACCTCGCGCGCCGAACTGGTGGAGGAGAACGCCCTGGTCTCGGCGCTGAACAAGGGCCGCCCGGGCCTGGCCGCGGTGGACGTGTTCGAGAGCGAGCCCATCCTGCAGGGCCATCCGCTGCTGCGCCTGGAGAACGCCATCTGCACGCCGCACATCGGCTATGTGGAGCAGGACAGCTACGAGCTGTACTTCGAGGCAGCCTTCCGCAACATCGTCAACTTCATCCGCAACGAGCCCAGCAACATCGTCAACCCCGATGCGCTGAAGGTGATCCGTTGAGCGCGCCGGCCGGCGCCGCCCCGGCCCCCGGCCGTTCACCGGCCCTCGATCGATCGCGCTGGGCGCTGCTGG
>CAYPDO010000953.1:0-1822 GCA_964409495.1 uncultured Bordetella sp. | reverse complement strand
CCGAAGTAGCCGTTGAAGTTCTCTTCGCAGGTCAGGTAGGTGCCCCAGGGCGTGATGCCATGGGCGCAGTTGTTGATGGTGCCGTACACCATCTTGCCGTCGGTCAGCATGCCGGTGTCGGTGCTGGCGCTGTCGGTGATGGTGTACTTCTTGGCCTTCATCAGCGCATGGCCGGCGGCCGGGCCGCTGATCTTGCACAGGGTGTTGGCGGTGATGCGGCGGCCGTAGGCCGAGGTCTTCACCACCTGCCAGTTGCCGCCCGCGCGGCGCACTTCACAGATCGACACGCCGTGGCCGGCCTGCGACTTGCGCGTCTTGGCGATGGTGTAGCCGGTGCCCACCTGGCCGTCCGGGAACAGGATTTCCTCGTGCGTGTACTCGTTGTTGGCGCACAGGATGCCGCGGTCGCTCAGCACGGTGCCGCCCACGCCCTGCATCGGGAAGAAGTGCATGCCATCGGTGTGCATGCCGTACTGCTTGGCCTGCTGGGCTGCGGTCTCGCTGGCGTCACCGGCAAAGGCCGTGCCGCCGGCCATGATCGGGTCGCCCCAAGCCACCAGCACCTTGGCGGTGTAGCCGGCGGGCACGGTGACCTTGTCGACCACGGAAGACGCGACGCCACCCAGGCTGACATTCAGCGCGCGGGTGTTGGCCGGCACATTGGCAAAGCCGATCGGCTGGCTCAGCGTGGAGGTGCCGGCGGCTTGCACCGTCTGCACCAGGCCGCCCAGCGACAGGCCGCCGGCCGCCGCCAGCGCGCCGGCGCTGACGCCGCCACGCACGAAGTTGCGGCGGCTGACGTCGACGCGGTCGATGACGTCGAGGATGGATTCGTTGCCCGACGTGTTCAGCGACACGTCGTTCTTCGGATGGCTGTTGCCCTTCATGGTCTCTCCTGGCGCAGGTGTTGGCTGGGGATCGGGTGGCACAGCCCGTTCCGGGAGGCCACCTTGCAATCCCTACTGTGGCGATGCCGTGCGACGCTGCACTGCGCCACGACGGTGCGAGATGAGCCGAACGGCTCATGCACACACCCCCCGGCCTGGGTGCTTGCGCGGGTAGAGTTGCTGGGTATCGGCGGCCCATGGCGCTGACCGCCACGCTGGAAGCCCACCCATGTCCGACACCCCTGCCCCCGCCCCTGTGATCGACTGGCACGCCCGCGCGGCCAGCCTGCTGCACGCCGGCGGCCCCGACGGCCGCGCACTGATCGACGGCCGGCGCGTGCCCAGTGCCGATGGCGCCAGCTTCGACAAGCATTCACCGATCGACGGCCGCCGGCTGGGCGCCGTGGCCCGCTGCCAGGCGCCCGATGTGGCGGCCGCCGTCAGCAGCGCCCGCGCCGCATTCGACGATGGCCGCTGGGCCCACCAGCCGCCGGCCGCGCGCAAGCGCGTGCTGCAGCGCTTTGCCGAGAAGGTGCTGGCCGCCGGCGAAGAACTGGCCCTGCTTGAAAGCCTGGACATGGGCAAGCCCGTGGCCCATGCGCTGGCGGTGGACGTGGCCAGCACCGCGCGCACGCTGGCCTGGTATGGCGAGGCCATCGACAAGCGCTACGACGAGGTGGCGCCCACGCCGCGCAGCGGCCTGGCCCTGGTCACGCGTGAGCCGATGGGCGTGATCGGCGCCATCGTGCCCTGGAACTACCCGATGATCATGGCCGCCTGGAAGCTGGGCCCGGCGCTGGCGGCCGGCAACTGCGTGGTGCTCAAGCCCAGCGAGAAGAGCCCGCTGACGGCGCTGCGCCTGGCGGAGCTCGCCGTCGAGGCCGGCCTGCCGCCGGGGGTCTTCAACGTCGTGCCGGGCTACGGCCACGAGGCCG
>CAYPDO010000952.1:0-1822 GCA_964409495.1 uncultured Bordetella sp. | reverse complement strand
TGACCGAATCGCTGAAGATCCGCATGCCCGAGCCGGCGCCCGAACCCGCCGCGCCGGCCAGCGCCACGCGCCCGGCGCCGGAACCCGAGCCCGAGGCCGAGGCCCCGGCCGCCGCGCCCGCCGCCAGCGTGCCGCCCGGCGTGATCGACCCGATGCAGTGGTGGAGCGCGCTGACCAAGCAGTTCACCGACCTGGCCGCCTCGGCCATGAATGACAGCGCCACCGATGCCGCCAAGAACCTGGCCGGCGCGATGGTCAAGCAGAGCTTCGACGCCGCCGGCGAGACGCTGAAGAAGGCCGCGGCCATGCCCGGCAACATGGTCAAGACGGCGGCCAGCGTGGCGCAGAAGGCGGCCTCGGCGGCCGGCGCCGCGATGGAGCCGGCCGCCGCGGCGCGCAAGCCCGCGCGCAGCAGCGGCAACAGCGCGCAGCCCGCCGCCAGGCCGGCCAAACCCGCCAGCAAGACCGGCACCCGTGCCCCGGCGCGCAAGGCCGCCGCCAAGCGCGGCGCACGCTGAGCCGCACGCCACCGCCCCCCCACCCGCCCTGCCCGCCCGGCCCTGGCCACCCCGTCATGCAAGCCGCCATCACCGCCCACGCCACGCACCCCGATGCGCGCATGGCCCTGGCCCTGGCCGCCGCGCAGGCCGAGGGCCAGCGTGCGCAGCGCCGGCCGGCTTTCACGCCCACGCTGGGGCTGCTGTACCTGAGCGACCGCTGCGCGCCACAGGCCGAGGCCCTGCTCGACGACGCGCGCCAGCGCTGGCCCGGCGTGCACTGGGCCGGCGCGGTGGGCGTGGGCGTGATGGCCAGCGGCGTGGAGTATTTCGATGAGCCCGCGCTGGTGCTGATGCTGCTGGATCTGCCCGCCACCCAGTTCAGCGTGTTCAACGGCCGCCAGCCGCTGGACGAAGCGCGTGCCGACACCGCGCTGGTGCATGCCGATCCGGCCATGCCCGAGCTGGAAGAGCTGATCCAGGAGCTGGCCGAGCGCACCGCCTCGGGCTATCTGTTCGGCGGCCTGGCGTCCTCGCGCGGGCGCAACCTGCACATTGCCGATGGCGTGTTCGAGGGCGGGCTGTCGGGCGTGGCCTTTGCGGCCGGCGTGCCGCTGCTGTCGCGTGTCACCCAGGGCTGCCAGCCGGCCGGGCCCACGCGCCGCATCACCGCCGCCGAGCAGAACCTGGTGCTGGCGCTTGATGGCCAGCCGGCGCTGCCGCAGCTGCTGTACGACCTGCAGCTCGACCTGGCCCAGCCGCAGCAGGCCATCGCCGGCCTGCGCGGCACGCTGGTGGCGCTGAGCGATGCCGACGACACCATGCTGGCGCGCGGCGGCCAGTTCGGCGCCGACACGCGCGTGCGCCACCTGATCGGCATCGATCCCGCGCGCCAGGGCGTGGCGGTGGCCGATGTGCTGCAGCCCGGCCAGCAGCTGGCCTTCTGCCGCCGCGACATGGCCGCCGCGCGGCGCGACCTGGTGCGCATCTGCGCCGAGATCCGCGACGAACTCGAGGCCGACGCGCCGGTGCCGGCCCTGCCGGGCAGCGCGCCGCCGCCGGCCGGCGAGGCCCCGGCGCGGCGCATTGCCGCGGCCATCTATGTCTCGTGCTCGGGCCGTGGCGGGCCGCATTTCGGCGGGCCATCGGCCGAGGCGCTGATCGTGCAGCGCGCCCTCGGTGACGTGCCGCTGGTGGGCTTCTTCGCCGGCGGCGAGGTGGCGCGCCACCACGTCTACGGCTTCACCGGCGTGCTGACCGTGTTTCTTTGAGCACCCGGCCCCGCGGGTACGCGGGTCCACCCGCCGGGCGGGCTGAGCCCGGAC
>CAYPDO010000951.1:0-1824 GCA_964409495.1 uncultured Bordetella sp. | reverse complement strand
TTTCCAGATTGATCGTCAGGAACAGCGCCACGCGCTTGCCGCCGGGCCAGCGCAGAGGCTGGCGCTTGGGCAGGGGGATGTAGTCGTAGTGCATGCGGGGACTCCGGCAACAGGGGATCGGAAGACTCAGGGCTGGGCCAGCGCGGGGCTGCGGCAGCCACGCCGGGCGGCCAGCCGGTCGAGGAAATCGAGTGCCACGGCGGCGCTGCGTGCGGCCTGGTCGACGATGAGCAGATGGCCGCCGTCGGGCACCAGCACGCGCTGCACGCTGCAGGCATTCTTCATCGCGGCGGCAAATTCGTCGGCGGTGCGCGTGTCCAGTGCGCGGTTGCCGCTGCCCCACAGCACCAGGGCCGGGGCGCGCACATGCGCCAGCACCCGATGCGGGTTGCCGCGTTCGTAGCTGTTGCGGCCAGCGGCACTTTCCTCGCCGCGGCCCTGGATGTTCAGGTAGTCCAGCTTGCGCTGCACCATCTGCGGCGTGATGACCGATGCATCGTTCACCATGTGCAGCAGGTTGTTGCGCACATCGTCGGCGGTGACCACCGGGTCATGGAAGATGCTGCGTCGTTGCGGCGCCGCGCTGCCGCTGGCGGGTGCGGCACTCGCCGCGCTGGCGGGCGCCCCCGGCCGGCCGGTCTCGATACCGGCCGAGTTGGCCAGGATCAGCGCCGTGACGCGGTCGGTGCGCGTGGCCGCGTAGCGGAAGGCCACCAGCCCGCCGTAGCTGATGCCGGCGATGGCGAAGCGTTCGATGCCCAGTTCGTCCATCAGGCCATCGACCAGGGACAGATGGCGATCGACCGAGTAGTTGCCGCTGCGCACCGGGCCGGTGAGGCCGAAGCCCGGCAGGTCCAGCCGCAGAACCCGATAACGCGACGACAGCGCGGCGGCCCAGCCGTCCCAGTCGGACAGGTCGCCCAGCGTGCCATGCACCAGCAGGATGGCCGGCCCGCGCCCCTGGTCCTTGAGGTGCACGCGCACGCCATCCACGTCGACGAAGCGCGACTGCGCATCGGCATGGCGTTCGGTGATGGTGGCGCGGTCGAGCACGCGGGTGGTCGGCGCGGAGGCGGGCTGCGCCCAGGCCGGCGCCGGCAGTGCCAGCGGCACCGCCAGCACCAGGTCGGCGCAGCGCCCCAGCCACTGCATGCAAGCACGCATCGGTCGAATCATCGCCGGCCTCCTAGATCGGCAGCGGCAGGTTGGCCGCGTCGAAGTCGAACTCCGCGAAGTCGTCGCGCGGCACCGGGCCGGGATCGGGCGCATCCACCGGGTGGTCGTGGATGCGCAGCCCATGCGCATCGGAGCGGCGCACCGTGGTGGTGGCGCGCTGGTAGCGCACGCGCTCGTAGCAGCCCAGCGCGGCTGCCACATCGGGGACCGTGGCCAGGGCGCGGGCCACCAGCACGCCGTCCTCGATGGCCATGGCCGCGCCCTGGCCCAGGAAGGGCAGCATCGGGTGCGCGGCATCGCCGATCAGGCTCACGCGGCCCATCTGCCAGCGCGGCAGGGCCTCGCGCCCGAACAGGCCCCACTTGAACGCGCCGCAGCGCGCCATGGCGTCGAACAGGTCATCGGCCACCTCGTGCCAGCCGCTGAAGATGCGGCGCAGCTCCTGCGGATCGGCCGGCAGTGACCAGCCCTCGTCCACCCAGCGGTCGATGCGGGCGAAGGCCACGACGTTCATGGCCTCGTTGCCGCGCACGCGGTAGCGCAGCAGCGAGGTCTGCGGCCCCAGGTACACCGCGGTGTCGGGTTGCTGGGCCGGGTAGCGCAGCTCGCCCATGGGCACCACGCCGCGCCAGGCCACGTAGCCGGTGA
>CAYPDO010000950.1:0-1824 GCA_964409495.1 uncultured Bordetella sp. | reverse complement strand
AGATCGGCCTTGGCCAGCCAGATGTCCCCGGGCGAGGTGGCCGAACATCCGGGGCCTTCCCCAGAAGCCATGAGCGTGCAGTTCACGACTCACCAGCAACTCGTATTCAGGATGATTCTCTGGCGGCAGGGGCTCGGGCGCGATCGCCGGCAGGGGCGCCGCCGCATTGGTCTGCTTGTACAGCTTGCTGTGCTGCCGAACGGCCACCCTCAGCGCGTCGATGGCTTCGCGGGCGGTCGAGCCGAAGGTTTGCAACTTGATCTCGCACGACCGTGCTGCAAAGCCGCCTCCCCATGCAAACACCCAGAACCGCGATGAGCCGCATGCGTCGAGCAACCGGTGACGCTTGACCTGCGTGACCCCGGGGTCGGCTGACGGAAGCACTTCCCAGCCGGCACGCGCCGACCAAGTCAGGCAGGGGCCGCTACAGGCCCCGAGGAACTCCGACGTCCTCCGCCGTTGGGCCTCCGACCACTTCGCCAGACGCTCGGCCTTGCTTGAGCGCGGCAGCGTCCAGTCGATCCTGGGCAACGCGGGTGCGCTGACGAAGCGCAGTTGTTCGTCGCTGACGACCGCCGCCCAAGTCACCTGGTAGGGAGGTGGGGCATCAAACCAGAAGGCTGTGCCGCTCGGCTTGGGTCGATCGATGTGCTTTGACGAGGTCGTGCCAGCCGGCAAGTACCTCTCGGTGGCGGCGCTCCAGTCAGCGAGCCCGTTGGCTGCAGCGTGAACGGCGAGCATTTGCGCTCGACGCCAGGCGTGCGTGATCGCTGCCGCGGCCGCTTGGTTGCAAACCCATGCCAACCGTGCTTCGCGCAGAGCAGGCGGCCAGTCGTGACCGCCTTCGACGTTCAAGGGAGCCAAACCGTCTCGAACCCACCCGTTCGCGCCAACCCTCGGGTCGCGATAGGGCCAGCGCCGCAAGCCTGCGAAGGTCTCCATGCATTCCGTGAACAACAGATCGGCGAACGCCACCATCGCCGGGCGCTGCGCCTGCATCGTGGCGCTCATCCGCAGCGGATCCGGATTCGACATGAGGTCGATCGCGTGAGCCTCGGTTCCCCTGGCCACATGTCGCCTGATGTGGCGCACCAAGGATCGGTAGATCGTTGTCGGGTCGTCGCAAGACCAGTAGATGCTGCGCTTGGCACGGACCGACTTGGCGCCAGGGACGCCTTGTCTCACCAGACGGCCGGCGCCTATCAGCTCGATCGCAGGAAGGCGCGCCACGCTGACACTGGCGCGCAGGAGGTGTGAGTCAGGCTCGACAGCTGAGCCAGGGGTGCCGAGGCCCAACTTTTCGCACCAGGCGCCAACGGAATCCACAAGGATCCGTTCGTGCGCTTGCTGTGCCCGCCGGTCACTCGGTAGAGGCCGGATGACCCCGGCCAGCCGATCAAGCCATGCGGCGACCTTCGCCATCGGCGCCGTCTCATCGGCGCGCATGGTGGGGCGACGGCAGGTCTGCCCGGTAAAGAACGCCATGTGGCCGCACCGGCAGTAGCCGGTGTTCATGTGGTGCAGGACAACCTGATTGCCGGTGAAGCGCTCCCCGCAGTTGCAGCGGTCCTCGAGTTCACAGCCATGGATAGGGCAGGAAGGCAGCAGCCTCAGCGAGTACAGCGCGCTGTGGTACCCCGCAGCCAGGCACGCCCTGCAAACACGAATGCTGGGGGAGATGAGCGAGCGAACCGACCTCGGCAGGCGACCCAGATGAGCCCAGATGAACACGGCCTCCGGCTCGCCCAACACCTGCGCTAGGGACCGCATCGGCAGCGCCTCGATGGGGACGCCGCACACGCTGGCCCCCGCTTCGTTGTAGAG
>CAYPDO010000949.1:0-1831 GCA_964409495.1 uncultured Bordetella sp. | reverse complement strand
CTGCAGGATGCCGTCGGCGTTGATGTCCTCCACCGCCAGCAGGTTGGGATCGAGCTTGCTCCAGCGCCGCAGCCAGTCGGGCAGGCTGCCGAACGAGGTGCCTAGCAGCTCGGTGAACACCTGGTACTTGACCATCACCGCCAGCGCCGGCGCGCTGACGTACAGCAGCACGATGAAGATCAGCGACCAGCCCACCGAGCGCCGCGCCTCGGCCACCGTGGGCGTGGTGTAGTAGCGCGTCAGCACATGCGGCATGGCCGCCGTGCCCAGCATCAGGCACAGCACCAGGGCCAGGAAGTTGGCGCGCGGCCAGCCGCTGCCCTTGGGATCGTCGGCCGGCACATCGGCCTGCGGTGCCAGGCCGGCCAGCGGCCGCGATTGCGCACGCGAGAGCTCCATCTCGCGCTGGTAGGCGGCGCGCGCCTCGGCCTCGGCACGCGGCATGCGCTCGAGCGCACGCTCGGCCTGCTGGATGCGCGCCAGTGGCGCGTTCTCGGCGCGCAGGCGTTCGATCTCGGCGGCGCGCTGCAGGCTGTCGGCGGCCATCGCGGCCGGCACGTCGGCCAGCTTGCGCTGCGCCTCGGCGGCGCGGGCGGCCAGCAGCGCGCGCACCTCGAGCTCGGCCGGGTCGCTGCGCAGCGTCGCCTCGCGCTCGGTGACGATGGCCAGCTGCTGCCGGTAGTCCACCAGCGGCAGCCACGAGCCGGTCTGCTGCTGGCTGAGCCAGAACACCGGCACCGTGTAGGCGATGATCAGCACGATGTACTGCGCCACCTGGGTCCAGGTGACGGCGCGCATGCCGCCCAGAAAGCTGCACACCAGCACGCCACCCAGGCCGACGAAGATGCCGATCTCGAACGAGAAGCCGGTGAGGTGCGAGGTGATCAGGCCCACGCCATACACCTGCACCACCACGTAGACGAAGCTCACCAGCACGGTGGCCGTCAGCGCGATCAGCCGCGGCCACTGGCCGCCGTAGCGCGCGCCGATGAAGTCAGGAATCGTGAACTGGCCGAAGCGCCGCAGGTACGGCGCCAGCAGCACCGCCACCAGGCAGTAGCCGCCGGTCCAGCCCAGGATGTAGGCCAGGCCGTTGAAGCCCTGCAGGTACAGCACACCGGCCGTGCCGATGAACGACGCCGCGCTCATCCAGTCGGCGGCGGTGGCCATGCCGTTGTACATGGCCGGCACACGCCGGCCGGCCACGTAGTACTCCAGCTCGTCGGTGGTGCGGCTGAGCAGGCCGATGGCCGCATACACCAGCACCGTGGCGATCAGGAAGCTGGCGCCGATCCAGTTGCGCGACCAGCCGCTTTTCTCCAGCGCCGCCAGCATGCCCACGAACACCACCACCCCGGCCGTGAACAGGCCATAGCGACGATGCAGCCGGCGGGTGAAGCGCTGCGTGTTCTCGAAGCTGGCACTCGAGCCAGAGGAGGGTCGGGACATCGGGCGCCAGCATAGCGCCCGAGTCCCTTACGCTGGCTGACAGCCGGGCCGTCTCAACTCTTGGCGAGTTGCGTCCAGGTCTCGATCACCGAATCGGGGTTCAGCGAGATCGAGACAATGCCCTCGTCGGCCAGCCACTGGGCGAAGTCGGGGTGATCGCTGGGGCCCTGGCCGCAGATGCCCACGTACTTGCCGGTGGCCCGGCAGGCGGTGATGGCACGGCTGATCAGCGCCTTGACGGCCGGATCGCGCTCGTCGAAATCGGCGGCCAGCAGTTCCAGGCCGCTGTCGCGGTCCAGGCCCAGGGTCAGCTGGGTCAGGTCGTTCGAGCCGATCGACATGCCGTCGAAGTGCTCGAGGAACTGGTCGGCCAGGATCGCGT
>CAYPDO010000948.1:0-1834 GCA_964409495.1 uncultured Bordetella sp. | reverse complement strand
AAGTCGGCCAAGGCCGAGGAACCGGCCGATGCCAAGTTCGATGGCGAAGGCTACGGCCTGGGCCGGCCGGGCTGGCACATCGAGTGCTCGGCGATGAGCTGCGCGTTGCTGGGCGAGCGCTTCGACATCCACGGCGGCGGCATGGACCTGCAGTTCCCGCACCACGAGAACGAGATCGCGCAAAGCGAGGGCGCCTTCGGCCACCAGCATGTCAATGCCTGGATGCACAACGGCTTCCTGAATGTCGACAACGAGAAGATGTCCAAAAGCCTGGGCAACTTCTTCACCATCCGCGACGTGTTGGCCAACTTCGACGGCGAGACGCTGCGTTTCTTCATGCTGCGCACGCATTACCGCAGCCCGTTCAACTTCAGCGACGGCCTGCTCGACGACGCGCGCACGGCGCTGCGGCGCCTGTACACCGCGCTCGATGCGGTGAGCCTGCCGACTGACAACATCACCATCGACTGGACGCAGCCGCAGGCGGCGGCGTTCAAGGCGGCGATGGACGAAGACTTCAACACGCCTCAGGCCCTGGCCCAGCTGTTTGACCTGGCCGGCGAGGTGAACCGCACCCGCTCGCTGGAAGCCGCAGCGCTGCTGCGCGCGCTGGGCGACGTGCTGGGCATCCTGCAGCAGGCGCCCAGGGCCTACCTGCAGGGCGGCGCCGCACCAGCCGCGCAAGACGAGGCGGCGCGCGTCGAGGCCGCCATCGCGGCGCGTGCCGCGGCCAAGGCCGCGAAGAACTTTGCCGAGGCCGACCGCATCCGCCAGGCGCTGGCCGCCGAAGGCATCGTGCTGAAGGATTCGCCGCAGGGCACCACCTGGGTGCGGGCCTGAGCGTGGCCAAGTCCGCTACCACGCCGCCCGCGGCGCAAGCGCCGGCGCCCGAGGGCATCACGCCACCCTACTGGGACGAAGCCTGCCGCCACCTGGCCAAGCGCGATCGGGTGATGAAGAAGCTGATCCCGCAGTTTGGCGAGGCGCGCCTGCAAAGCCGCGGCGATGCGTTCACCACGCTGGCGCGGTCCATCGTCGGCCAGCAGATCTCGGTGAAGGCCGCGCAGTCGGTGTGGGAGCGTTTTGTCGTCGCGGTTGGTGGCCCCACCGCGCACCTGGCACCCACGGCCGTGCTGGCGCTGGACATGCCCACGCTGCGCAGCGCCGGTTTGTCGGCGCGCAAGGCCGAGTACCTGGGCGACCTGGCGCGCCACTTCGATGCCGGCCAGGTGCATGTGGCGCAATGGCAGCAGATGGACGACGAGGCCATCATCGAGGAACTGGTGGCCATCCGCGGCATCGGCCGCTGGACGGCCGAGATGTTCCTGATCTTCCACCTGATGCGGCCCAATGTGATGCCGCTGGACGACGTGGGCCTGATCAAGGGCATCTCCTTGAGCTATTTCAGTGGCGAGCCGGTCTCGCGGGCCGAGGCGCGCGAGGTGGGCGAGGCCTGGGCGCCGTACCGATCGGTGGCCACCTGGTACCTGTGGCGTAGCCTTGACCCGCTGCCGGTAGACTACTGACCTGTGCCGCACCGGCGGTTTGATCCACCCACCCGACCCCGCGGATGAGCAAACGACACTTCCTCGAATTCGAGCAGCCGATCGCCGAACTCGAGACCAAGATCGAAGAACTGCGCTACGTGCAGTCTGAATCGGCGGTTGACATCTCCGACGAGATCGAGCGTCTCGACAAGAAAAGCCAGCAACTCGCCAAGGAGATCTACAGCAACCTGTCGCCCTGGCAGGTGACGCAGATCGCGCGGCACCCGCAGCGCCCCTACACGCTGGACTACGTGAACGAGCTGTTCACCGACTTCCAGGAGATGCAT
>CAYPDO010000947.1:0-1836 GCA_964409495.1 uncultured Bordetella sp. | reverse complement strand
GCCGTGGTCTTGACGGCGGCGCGGCTGCGCATCGGCAGCGAGAGATCGGGGGCCAGCGCACGGCTGATCGCGGGCAGGCCGTCGAGCAGGCTCGGAACAAAGGCCTGGGAGGGCGGCATGCGGCGCGGCAGGGTTCAGCGCGCGGCCGCTCACATGGCACCAGAACAGCTCGCCAGCGCCACCGGCGGCGCCGTGGCCCACGCGCTTCATCACCCGTTCGTCGGCATACCAGCCCTGGGCATCCAGCGCGGCGATGATGCGCTGGCCGGTGCGCTCGAACTCGTCGTGCGTGGGGTACAGGATCTCGAAGCTCTGGCCGATCAGCTGCTCGCGCTCGGCGCCGAACATGGCCAGCACCTGCTGGTTGCAGTCGACGATCTGGCGCTGGCGGCTCAGCACCAGGCCGATGGGCGCCAGGTTGAAGGCGGTGCGGTAGTCGAGCGGCAGGTCGGGCACGGTGCCGCTTACAGCAAGGCGTAGGTGGTGGTGGCGTGCGCGGCGACGCGGCCTTGCAGATCGAACACCTCGATCTCGCCGAACACCAGGCTTTTTCCGGCGCGCAGCACACGGGCCACCACCTGGGCATCGCCCACCGTCTCGGTCTGGCTGCCGGGAATGGGGCGCAGAAAGCTGGTGTTCAGCTGCACCGTGGTCATCGGCTTGAAGCCGCCGATCTGGCTGCTGGCGGCCAGCACCATGGCGGTGTCGGCGGCGGCCATCATGGTCTGGCCGCACAGCACCTGGCCGCCGTGCACATGGCGTGGCGCAATCGGCAGCGCCAGCGTCACCTCGCCGCGGGCGGTGTGCAGCACGCGCAGGTTCAGCTCGGTCACCCAGGGCGCAAACAGCGTGGCCAGCATGGCCTGCAGCGTGGGCACGTCGACATCGGGCGGGGGTGGGGCGGCGGGGGTCATGGGCGCAGTGTCTCCAGTGGCGGCCGAACGGGGCTCGGGCCTGTTCCGTAAGCGATCTTACGTAACCCCTACGTAATGGCATACGTAGTACGCTTCGCGCCGCATTCGCTTCCCATCCCTTGCCCTTCGCGGAGCATCCACCCCATGAACAAGATCTACCCCAGCGCGGCGGCGGCCCTGGCCGGCATCGTGCGCGACGGCCAGCTGCTGGCCGTGGGCGGTTTCGGCCTGTGCGGCATCCCTGAGGCGCTGATCGATGCGCTCAAGGACAGTGGCGCCAAAGACCTCACCGTCATCTCCAACAACGCCGGCGTCGACGGCTTCGGCCTGGGCAAGCTGCTGGAAACGCGGCAGATCACGAAGATGATCAGCAGCTACGTGGGCGAGAACAAGGAGTTCGAGCGCCAGTACCTGGCGGGCGAGCTGCAGCTGGAGTTCACGCCCCAGGGCACGCTGGCCGAGCGCCTGCGCGCCGGCGGCGCCGGCATCCCGGCCTTCTTCACGCGCACCGGCGTGGGCACGCTGGTGGCCGAGGGCAAGGAGCAGCGCGAGTTCGACGGCCACACCTACGTGATGGAACGCGCCCTGGTGCCCGACGTGGCGCTGGGCAAGGCCTGGAAGGCCGACAAGAGCGGCAACCTGGTGTTCCGCCGCACCGCCCGCAACTTCAACCCGGCCGCCATCATGGCCGGCAAGATCAGCGTGGTGGAGGTGGAGGAAATCGTCGAGACCGGCAGCCTGGACCCCGACAGCATCCACCTGCCCGGCATCTACGTGCACCGCCTGGTGCTCAACGCCACGCCCGAGAAGCGCATCGAGAAGCGCACCACCAAGCAAAATCCGAAGGGGATCTGAGATGGCCTGGACCCATGACGAGATGGCCGCCCGCGCGGCCCAGGAACTGCAGGACGGCTTCTACGTG
>CAYPDO010000946.1:0-1838 GCA_964409495.1 uncultured Bordetella sp. | reverse complement strand
GCTGGCCGAGCGCGTTGACGACGCGGCCGATCAGCTCGGGGCCGACCGGCACTTCCAGGATGCGCCCCGTGCACTTGACGGTGTCGCCCTCGGAGATGTGCTCGTACTCACCCAGAATCACCGCGCCGACGGAGTCGCGCTCGAGGTTCAGGGCCAGGCCGAAGGTGGCCACACCAGCGGCGGTGGCCGGGAACTCCAGCATTTCACCGGCCATCACGTCCGACAGGCCGTGGATGCGCACGATGCCGTCGGTCACCGAGACCACGGTGCCCTGGTTCTTGATGTCAGCCGAGGTACCGAGGCCTTCGATGCGGCTCTTGATCAGCTCGGAAATCTCTGCGGGATTCAATTGCATTGCTTTCTCCAGAATTGTCCACCCCCGGTCGCCGGGAACGGCGCCTCCCCCTTGGCGGGGTCGGCAACTGTCTGCGGAGCGGCCGGGCGACAGTTGCCGTGACGGTGGCGCAGATTTCGCGGATGCGTCACGCCGTGAGGGCGACCTTCATTTGTTCGAGACGGGCCTTCACCGAGGTGTCGAGCACTTCGTCGCCGACCACCACGCGGATGCCGCCAATCAGCCCGGGCTCAACCTCGACGCGGGCGTTCAGCTTGCGGCCGAAGCGCTTTTCCAGCGCAGCCACCACCTCGTCGAGGGCCGGGCCCTCGATCGGGAAGGCGCTGTGCACCACCGCGTCGGAGGAGCCGGATTGCGCATTGACCAGCGCCTTGAACTGGCTGGCGATCTCGGGCAGCGCCGAGAGGCGGCCGTTCTCGACCACCACCTGCAGCAGGTTGGCAACCTTGGGATCGAGCACGATGCCGGCGACGCCGCTGACCATGCCCACCACCTGCTCGGTGGTGGCGCGCGGGTTGTCGGCGAACTGGCGCATGCCGGTGTCGGCCGCCACCTGCCCGAGCAGGCTCACCTGCTCGGCCAGGAACGGGCCATTGGCGCCGGCCACGGCCTTGAACAAGGCCTCGGCGTACGGGCGGGCGATGGTGGCGAGCTCAGCCATGGTCAGAGTTCCGCCTTCAGGCGGCCCAGCAGCTCGGCATGGACGCCAGCATCGACCTCCTTGCGCAGGATGGCTTCGGCGCCCTTGACGGCCAGTGCGGCCACCTGGTCGCGCAGCGCTTCACGCGCCTTGACCGATTCCTGCTCAGCCTCGGCACGGGCCGCGGCCACGATCTTGGCGCCTTCGTCGTTGGCACGCGACTTGGCTTCCTCGACCAGCTGTTGCGCCAGACGCTCGGCGTCGGCCAGACGCTTGGCCGCGTCGTCACGGGCGGCGGCCAGCTGCTGCTCGACACGGGTGTTGGCCGCGGCGAGATCGGCCTTGGCCTTGTCGGCCGCGGACAGGCCGTCGGCAATCTTCTTGGCCCGCTCGTCGAGCGCCGCCACGATGGGCGGCCAGACGAACTTCATCGTGAACCAGACCAGGATCAGGAACACGATCATCTGGGCGATGAGGGTACCGTTGATGCTCACTTTGATGCCTCAATCACGGTAAGAAAAGGGCCACCCCCGAAGCGGCTGCGCCGCTTCCCCCTCGAAGGGGGCGTCGCCTACGGCCCGGCAAAGCCGGATCCGTGGCGACCGCTGGGCTAGACGGTGGCCGGCGTGACGCTCTGACCGATTACTTCGGCAGGTTGGCGATCTGGCCCAGGAACGGGTTGGCAGTGGCGAACCACAGGGCGATACCGGTACCGATGATGAAGGCGGCGTCGATCAGGCCGGCCAGCAGGAACATCTTGGTTTGCAGTTCGCCCATCAGCTCGGGCTGGCGCGCGGCCGACTCGAGGTACTTGCTGCCCATGATGCCGATGCCGATGCAGGC
>CAYPDO010000945.1:0-1841 GCA_964409495.1 uncultured Bordetella sp. | reverse complement strand
CCACGCTGCTGGGCGCGCTGGGTGTGACGGTGGACGTGGCCGGCAATGGCGAGGAGGCCGTGCGCCTGGTGCGCGAATGCCCCCACGGCCCGTACGACCTGGTGCTGATGGATGTGCAGATGCCGGTGATGGACGGGCTGCGCGCCACCGAGCTGATCCGCGGCTTCGCGGGCGCCACGCGCCTGCCCATCGTGGCCATGACGGCCAATGCCTTCGAGGACGACCGCGCCCAGTGCCTGGCCGCCGGCATGGACGACTACCTGGCCAAACCGGTGGAGCCGCAGCAACTGCGCCAGTGCCTGCTGGGCTGGCTGCGCCGGCGCCCGTCGCTGGCCGCCGATGCCGGGCCGGAAGCCGTGCTGCGCGCACGCCTGGCGGCCGTGCCGGGGCTCGATTTGACGCTGGGCCTGGCCCGCGTCAACGGCAACTGGGCGCTGTACCTGCGAGCGCTGCGCCTGTTCCGCAGCCACCATGGCCCTGATCTGCAGCGCCTGGCTCCGCCGCCGGTGGCGGCGGTGGGCGGGGCCGGCGCCGCTGGTGCGGCCAGCGCCGCCACCGACCGGGCCGCCTTGCGCCGTCTGGCCCATTCGGTGGCCGGTGCCGCGGCCACGCTGGGGGCCGAGCCGCTGCAGCGCCACGCGCAGGCGCTGGAGCAGGCCCTTGACCCGCTGGGTGGCGCCGCGCCGGCGGTGGCGGCATTGCAGCGGCAGCTGGCCGAGGCGCTGGGCAGCTTCTTTGCGGCACTCGATGTGGCCCTGGCCGAGGGCGTGCCGGCCGCCACGCCGGCGCCGGTGGACTGGACCCAGGTGCTGGGCGGCCTGGTGGCCTTGAAGCCCCTGCTGGTCAGCCATGACACCTGCACCGGCGAACGTTTCGACCAGCAGCGCGAGCTGCTGCTGGCGGCCTTTGGCGAAGCCGCCGAGCGCCTGGGCCGGCACATCCACAACTTCAGCTTCGGCGAGGCCCTGGACATGCTGGCACCGCTGCTGGCCCAGGCCGGCGAACGCGCCGCGATCGACAGCGAGATGGCGCTGGCGCGCGGCTGAACGCGGCGCTCAGGCGGCCGACACCGCGGCCTCGTCGCTGCGCCGCTCGCCGCGGCTGTCGATCCAGCTGACGCCGATCCGGTCGCCGGGTTTGGCGGCGCTCAGCGTGAACTGCAGAAAGGGGTTGCGCGCCACCGAGGGCCCGCACTGCGCGCTCAGCACCGTGCGCCCGTTGAGCGTGACGGTGAGCTCGCGGATGTGCCAGGCCGGCACCACGCGGCCGCTGGTGTCCTTGCGCTGGCCGCTTTCCATCTCGTGGGCCATCAGCACGCGCACCACGGTCTTGTCGCCGGCACTGCGGGCACGGATCAGGGAGGGGTCTGGCATGGTGGACGCAAGCGGCAGTGGAGGGCTGGTGAGGGGGCCGCGGGCTCAGCCGCCGCAGCCGCCGGCGGTGACCTGCACGTCGCGCCGGGCATACAGCACGCGCCCGTCGGCCGTTACCGCCACGGCCAGCACGGCGGACGACTGGTTCATCTTCACCCGCGTGGCGATGTCGGGCAGCAGGCCCTCGCCGGGCTCGAACATCACGCACAGCGGCGAGGGGTTCTTTTCCACCAGCAGCATCAGCCGGCGCAGCCCCGGCAGGCTGCTGGCGCAGCCCACTGCCACCGCGGCGCCGTTCTCGGCCACGTCGGGGGCCGACAGCGTGACCTCGCGGCTTTCCACCGGCGCGGCCAGGCCCAGCACGCGGGCCAGTTCGGCCAGGCTGCGGGTCTCGAAGGCGGCGGCGTTCCAGGCGGCCTGCGCCGCGTCGGGCAGCAGGCCCAGCCCGCCCAGCAGGCCGGCCACGGC
>CAYPDO010000944.1:0-1843 GCA_964409495.1 uncultured Bordetella sp. | reverse complement strand
GCGGCGGCCAGCGAAGCCGCCGATGCAATGGAGCGGCTGGACGTGGAACTCGCCAAGTCAGAGCTCGAAGAGTGAGTGCAGCCCCCGGCACTACGCCGGGCGGCCTTCACACCAAGACCAGGTTGTCGCGGTGGATCAGCTCGGGCTCGTTGACGAAGCCCAGCAGGCCCACGATCTGCGATGAGGGCTTGCGCGCAATCAGGCGCGCCTCACCCGACGCATAGTTCGCCAGGCCGCGTGCGATCACCGCGCCGGCCGGTGAGCGCACCGCGATCACGTCACCGCGCTGGAAGTCGCCTTCCACGGCCGTGACGCCGATCGGCAGCAGGCTCTTGCCCTCGTCGCGCAGCTTGGCCACGGCGCCGTCGTCCACCACCACCGCACCGCGCAGCTGCAGGTGGTCGGCCATCCATTGCTTGCGTGCCGCCAGCTTGGCCGTGCCGGCCACCAGCAGCGTGCCGATGGCCTCGCCGGCGGCCAGACGCAGCAGGGCATCGGGCTCGCGGCCCCAGGCGATCACGGTGCTGGCGCCCGAGCCAGCGGCACGCTTGGCGGCCAGGATCTTGGTGATCATGCCGCCGGTGCCGATGCCCGAGCCGGCCCCACCTGCCATGCGTTCGAGCTCGGCATCGCCGGCGCGCGCCTCGTCGATGAAGCGCGCGTCGGGGTTCTTGCGCGGGTCGGCCGAATAAAGGCCGCGCTGGTCGGTCAGGATCACCAGCGCATCGGCCTCCACCAGGTTGGCCACCAGGGCGCCCAGCGTGTCGTTGTCGCCGAACTTGATCTCGTCGGTGACCACGGTGTCGTTCTCGTTGATCACCGGAATCACCTGCAGCTGCAGCAGCGTCAGCAGCGTGGAGCGCGCGTTCAGGTAGCGCTCGCGGTCGGCCAGGTCGGCATGCGTCAGCAGCACCTGGGCGCTGCCCATGCCGTGTTTCGACAGCTGGGTCTCGTACATCTGCGCCAGGCCCATCTGGCCCACGGCGGCAGCGGCCTGCAGCTCGTGCAGCTCGGTCGGACGGGTCTTCCAGCCCAGGCGCTTCATGCCTTCGGCGATGGCGCCGCTGCTCACCATCACCACCTCGCGCCCCTGCGCCGCCAGCGCCGCCAACTGGCGGCACCAGTTGCCCACGGCCTCGGCATCGATGCCGCGGCCCTCGTTGGTGACCAGGCTGGAGCCGACCTTGACGACGATGCGTCGCGCGTGTTTCAAGACATCGGACATGGCCTCATCCCTTGCTCAACCCTCGTCGTCCAGGCGGCGGAAGCGCGGATCGTCGCTGACCGGCTCGGCCACCGGCTCGACCGCCACCGGGGCAGCCGTCAAGGCCTGCGCTGTCGGCGCGTCGAAGCGCGGGTCGGGGTCGTGCTGCAGTTGCTGGAAGGTGGCCACATGGTCCCAGATGGCATGGATCAGCGGCTCCAGGCCCTCGCGGCCGAGTGCCGACACCTCGAACACCGGGCCCTTCCAGCGCATGCGCCTGACGAAGTCCTTCACGCGCGCGGCGCGCTGGTCGGCCGGCACCATGTCCAGCTTGTTCAGCACCAGCCAGCGCGGCTTGTCGGCCAGCGCACCGCCGGCGCGCGCGCTCACGCGCGAGCCGTCGTCCTCGGCCGAGCCGCCGACGATGGTTTCGGGCTTCTCGTCGTACTTCTTCAGTTCCTTGACGATGGCCTTGGCCTGCGCCACCGGGTCCACCGCTTCATCGAACGGCGCCAGATCCACGATGTGCAGCAGCAGCCGCGTGCGCTGCAGATGGCGCAGGAACAGGTGGCCCAGGCCGGCGCCTTCAGACGCCCCTTCGATCAGGCCGGGCACGTCGGCCACCACGAAGCTCTTCTC
>CAYPDO010000943.1:0-1846 GCA_964409495.1 uncultured Bordetella sp. | reverse complement strand
CGGAAAGTTCCACGGCGTGATCAGGCCGACCACGCCGATGGCCTCGCGCGTAACTTCCACGCCCACGCCGGGGCGCACCGAGGGCATGCACTCGCCGCCGGGGCGCAGCGCCTCGCCGGCGAAGAACTTGAAGATGTTGCCGGCGCGCACCACCTCGCCGATGGCCTCGGGCAGGGTCTTGCCCTCCTCGCGGGCCAGCAGGTCGCCCAGCTCGGCGCGGCGCGCCAGGATCTCGCTGCCGGCGGCGTCCAGGATGTCGAAGCGCTGCTGCGGCGTGCTGAGGCTCCAGGCCGGGAAGGCGGCGCTGGCCGCGGCGATGGCGGCCTCGGCCTGGGCGCGGCTGGCCTGGGCGTATTCGCCCACCAGGTCGCGCGTGTCGCTGGGGTTGATGTTGCGGCTGACGCGCTCGCCGTCCAGCCATTCGCCGCCGATCAGGTTCTTGAACATCGTTGGGTTCTCGCGTGTCGCTTCGTTGCATTCATCCCGCCGTCGCCGCAGAGCCGGCCTGGCCGGGCTGCTGGCGCTTCGGGGGGGGTGTCAGGTTCTCCAGCGCAGCACCAGTGGGTCGAGCGGGCGGGCCAGCGCCAGCAGCAGTTCGCGCGTGGCCGGGTGCATGGGCGGGAAGGGGTGGCGCGGCGCGTCGCAGGCGATCACGCCGCCGGCCAGCATCAGCGCCTTGGCGGTCAGGATGCCGCCCTGGCGGTTCTCGTGGTTGATCAGCGGCAGCCAGCGGCCGTACTGGGCGGCGGCCTCGTCGTGGCGGCCAGCCTGCCAGGCGTCCATGATCTGGCGGATGCCGTCGGGAAAGCCGCCGCCGGTCATCGCGCCGGTGCAGCCGGCGTGCAGGTCGGCCAGCAGGGTGATGGCCTCCTCGCCGTCCCAAGGCCCTTCGATGGCCTCGCCGCCGAGGGCGATCAGCTCGCGCAGCTTGTTGGCGGCGCCGGGCACCTCGATCTTGAAGTAGCGCACGTTCTCGGTGTCGAGCGCCAGCCTGGCCAGGAAGGCGGCCGACATCGGCGTGCCGGCCATCGGCGCGTCCTGCACCATGATCGGGATGCTCAGCGCATCCGAGAGGCGGCGGTAGAACTCGCCCACCGCGGCCTCGCCCACGCGCAGCGTGGCGCCGTGGTAGGGCGGCATGGCCATCACCATGGCCGCGCCGAGCTCTTGCGCACGGCGGCTGCGGGCGATGCAGATGTCGGTGCTGAAGTGGGTGGTGGTCACGATCACCGGCACGCGGCCGGCCACATGCTCCAGCATCACGCGGGCCAGCGTGTCGCGCTCGTCGTCGCTGAGCACGAACTGCTCGCTGAAGTTGGCCAGGATGCACAGGCCGGTGGCGCCGGCGTCGATCATGAAATCGAGCACGCGCTTCTGGCTGGCCAGGTCGAGCGTGCCGTCGGCGTGGAACGGGGTGGGCACCACCGGGAACACGCCGCGGTAGCGCGGGTTGCTGCGGGTTGCGGTCATCTCGGGGTCTTGCGGTATGGGGTGAATGGGCGGGTCAGTGCGAGTGGCGCGGCACCGGGGCGCCGCGGCAGCCGACCAGGAAGTCAAAGTCGCAGCCCTGGTCGGCCTGCAGCACATGGCCCAGGTACAGGCTGCGGTAGCCACTGGCGTCGGCCGTGTCGGGCTGCTGGCGCGTGGCCCACTCGGCCAGGCGGCGCTGCAACTCGTCATCGGGGATGTCCAGGTGCAGGCGGCCGCTGTCGGCGTCCAGCTCGATCCAGTCGCCGTCCTGCACCACGGCCAGCGGGCCGCCGGCCTTCGCCTCGGGCGCCACATGCAGCACCACGGTGCCGTAGGCGGTGCCGCTCATGCGCGCATCGCTGATGCGCACCATGTC
>CAYPDO010000942.1:0-1850 GCA_964409495.1 uncultured Bordetella sp. | reverse complement strand
GCGGCGGTCTGCTGCAGGTTGCTGGCCTGCTCTTCGGTGCGCTGGCTCAGGTCGGAGTTGCCTGTGGCGATCTGCGCGCTGCCGGTGGCGATGCTGTCGCTGCCGTTGCGCACCTGGTTCACGATGGTGGTCAGGCTGTCGCTCATGCGGCCCAGGGCCTGCAGCAGCTGCGCCGTCTCGTCGCGGCCCTCGGCGGACACGCGGGTGGTGAGGTCGCCCTCGGCCACGCGCTCGGTCAGGGTCACGGCGCGGGCCAGCGGCTGCACGATCGAGCGGGTGATCAGCAGCGCCGCGGCAACGCCCAGCGCCAGCGCCGCGGCGGCCATGCCCCACAGCGTGAAGCGGGCCACCTGGTAGCCTTCCAGCGTGTTCTTTTCCTGCTGCTGCGAGAGCTTGACGTTGTAGTCGAACCAGGCCCTCACGTCCTTCTGCACCGTGTCGTAGGCCTTGGCCTGCTCACCGACGATCAACGCGGTGGCTTCGGCGGCCTTGGCCGGGTCGGTCACGGTCTGGCGCGAGACCTGGCGCACCGGCTCCCACAGCTTGGCATAGGCGGCGAAGCTGGCGCGCACCTTGGCCACCGCGGCGCGGTCGGTGTCGTCGGAGACGAAGCTCTTCTCATACAGCTCGAGCTGGTTCTCGATGTCCTTGCGCAGGTCGGTCAGCTGCTTTTCCAGCGGCTCCATCTCGGCGTCGCTGTTGCTGAGGATGTGGCGAAATTCGTTGCGCCGCATGTCGCCCAGGCGCGCAATCACGTCGCTTTCCAGCTGGAACGAGGGCACCAGGTTGTCGGCGTAGTAGGTGGCGTCCGCCGCGATGTTGCTGAGCTTCCAGCTGGCCACGCCGGTGACGGCGCACAGCAGCGCCAGTACCAGCCCGAAGCCCAGCTTGAGCCGGGCACCGATCGTCAGATTGTTCATGGTTTCGCGGGCCGCGCGGGCCGGTGGAGGGAGACGGGCCCGCGGCAGAACTGCACCTGGCCGGCACCCGGTCAAAGGTGCTTACGGTGCTTATCGGCCGCGCTGGCGCGGCGCTTGAGATCGCGAAAAGTGAACAAATTGGCGGCACCGCAGCCGGCGCCGGCCGCGTGTGGCGCCCGCCGGATGCCCGGCGCGGACGCCGCTCAGCGCCCGCTGCCGGCGCCCGGGCGCTGCGGCATGCCGCTGTAGCGCGCCACATAGGCCGCATGCTCGGGCAGCTGGCCCAGCGTGCGCTCGACCTGGCCGCGCAGCTCGCCGAGAAATCCGCCCAGCTCGGCATCGCCCATCAGGTCGGCCACCGGATGATGCTGCTGCGGCACGATGCCCTGGCCCAGCATCACCTGGATCCAGGAGTTCTCGGCAAACAGCTCGTTGGGCGCGCGGAACACCCGCGCCGTCTCGCGGAACAGCGCGATCTTGTGGTGCAGCGAGGCCGGCACGTCCATCGTGCGGCAGTGGCGCCAGAAGGCCACGTCGTCGCGGTTGGTGACGTGGTAGTGCAGGATGATGAAGTCGCGGATGTGCTGCATCTCGCTGCGGCACTGGGCGTTGTATTCGTCGATGTCGGTCTGGCGGATGCCGTGCTGCGGAAACAGCTGCATCAGCTTGAGCACGCCGCGCTGGATCAGGTGGATGCTGGTGGATTCCAGCGGCTCGAGAAAGCCGCTGGCCAGGCCGATGGCCACGCAGTTGCGCCGCCACACCACCTCGCGCTGGCCCGGGGTGAACTTGATGACGCGCGGCTGGGTCAGCACCTCGCCCTGCACCCGCTGCAGCAGCGCCGCGCCGGCTTCGTCGTCGGCCAGGTCGCGGCTGCTGTAGACCAGGCCGTTGCCCACGCGGTGCTGCAGCGGAATGCGCCACTGCCAG
>CAYPDO010000941.1:0-1852 GCA_964409495.1 uncultured Bordetella sp. | reverse complement strand
ATTACCCCCGCACTGCCCGCACGCTGGCGGCCCTGGCTGCGCTGGCGGCCACCGGTGCCCAGGCCCAGACCCAGGGCGTGAGCAAGACCGAGATCGTGATCGGCACCATCCAGGATCTCTCGGGGCCGGTGTCGGCCTACGGCAAGCAGGCGCGCAACGGCGCGCAGCTGCGCGTGGACGAGATCAACGAGCAGGGCGGCATCCACGGCCGCAAGCTGCGCCTGGTGGTGGAGGACTCGGCCTACGACCCCAAGCGTGCCGTGCTGGCCGCGCAGAAGCTGGTGAACCAGGACAAGGTGTTCCTGATCACCTCGCACATCGGCACGCCGCAGAACAACGCGGCCATGCCGATCCAGTTCGAGAAGAACGTCGTCAACTTCATGCCGCTGTCGGCCGGGCGCGAGATGTTCGAGCCCGTGCACCGGCTGAAGTTCGCCAACGTGGCCTCGTACCACGACACGCTGAAGGTGCACTCGGCCGAGCTGTACAAGCAGCTGGCCGCGAAGAAGCCCTGCGCGCTGTACCAGGACGACGACTACGGCCTGGAGGTGCTGCGCGGTGCCGAGTCGGGCATGAAGGCCCTGGGCCTGGAACTGGCCGAGAAGACCAGCTACAAGCGCGGCGCCACCGACTTCAGTTCGCAGGTGGCCAAGATGAAGGCCGTGGGCTGCGACTTCGTGGTGCTGGGCACCATCATCCGCGAGACCGTGGGTGCCATGGCCGAGGCCGCCAAGGTGGGCTGGAAGCCCAGCTTCCTGGCCAGCCAGGCGGCCTACACCGACCTGATCCACAAGCTGGGCGGCAAGGCCACCGAGGGCCTGTACGCGGTGATGACCATTCCGTTCCCGTACCTCGACGACAGCCCGCCGCCGGTGCGTTTCTGGGCCGCCAAGTACAAGACCCGCTTCAACGAGGAGCCCAGCACCTATGCGGTGGGCACCTACCAGGCGGTGGACATCTTTGCCCGCGCCGCGCAGAAGGCCGGCCCCAATCTCACGACCGACAGCTTCGTGAAGGCCATGGAGGGCATGGGCACGATCCAGCCCGACATCTTCGGTGCGCCGCCGCTCACCTGGACGGCCACGCAGCGCCTGGGCTCCACGCAATCCCGGCTGTCGCAGATCAGGGACGGCCGCTGGAAGGTCATCTCCGATTACCGCTGAACGCACCCGATCCCACCACCGGACGCACGCCCCATGCCCCGTGAACTGACCCCCGCGATCCTGCTCGACACCCTGCCGGGCCATGTGGCCCTGGTGACCATCGCCCGGCCCGAGGCGCGCAATGCCGTCAACGGCGATGTGGCGCGCGGCCTGGAGATGGCCATCGATGCCACCGAGGCCGACGACGACATCTGGGCGGTGATCCTCACCGGCACGGGCCACGAGGCGTTTTGCGCCGGTGCCGACCTGAAGGCCATCTCGGCCGGCCGTGGCCATGAGCTGCGCACCGAGCGCGGCGGCTTTGCCGGCTTTGTGCATGCGCCGCGGCGCAAGCCCTGGATCGCGGCCGTCAACGGCCCGGCGCTGGCCGGCGGCTGCGAGATCGCGCTGGCCTGCGACCTGATCGTGGCCGCCACCGGCACGCGCTTCGGCGTGCCCGAGGTCAAGCGCGGCCTCATCGCCTCGGCCGGTGGCCTGTACCGCCTGCCGCGCGCGCTGCCGCCGGCCATCGCCCGCGAGGCCATCCTGACCGGCGAGCCGATCAACGCCGAGCAGGCGCATGCCTTCGGCATGGTCAACGCGCTGTGCGAGCCGCCCAAGCTGATCGAGGCCGCCCAGGCCATGGCTGCGCGCATCACGGTCAACGCCCCGGTGGCGGTGCGCGAGAGCCTGGCCGTGGCCCGTGCCGC
>CAYPDO010000940.1:0-1854 GCA_964409495.1 uncultured Bordetella sp. | reverse complement strand
GCCCAGACCAAGCTGGTCAAGAACCTGTCCGGCGGTATCCGTACCGACCTGGCCCAGTACCGTGAACTGGCCGCGTTCGCGCAGTTCGCCTCCGATCTGGACGCTTCCACCAAGAAGCAGCTGGACCGTGGTGCCCGCGTGACCGAACTGCTCAAGCAGATCCAGTACGCGCCGCTGTCCATCAGCCTGATGGGTGCCTCGCTGTACGCGGTGAACAAGGGCTACTTCGACGACATCGAGGTGAAGAAGGTCCTGGCCTTTGAACACGGCCTGCACCAGCACCTGAAGAGCAGCCACGCCGCGCTGCTGGCCAAGCTCGAGGCCGAGAAGGCCATGGACAAGGCCGCCGAGGAAGAACTGACCGGCGCGATCGTCGCGTTCAAGAAGTCCTTTGCTTAACCACCCCCGAAGCGGCCTGGCGGCCGCCTCCCCCTCAAGGGGGCGACGCCAGCGGCCCGGCCCAGCCGGATCCGCGGCGTCCGCTTGAAAGGAGTGCCAGATGGCAGTCGGAAAAGAAATACGCGGCAAGATCAAGAGCTTCGAGAACACGAAGAAGATCACCAAGGCCATGGAAATGGTCTCGGCCTCGAAGATGCGCAAGGCGCAGGACCGCATGCGCGCGGCCCGGCCCTATGCCGACAAGATCCGCAACATCACGGCCAACCTGTCTCAGGCGAACCCCGAGTACAGCAGCCCGTACATGCGCAAGGGCAACCAGTCGAAGGTGACCGGCTTCATCGTCGTCACCACCGACAAGGGCCTGTGTGGCGGCTTGAACACCAACGTGCTGCGCGCCGTCACGAACAAGATGCGTGACGTGCAGGCGGCAGGCGGCAAGAGCCATGCGGTGGCCATCGGCAACAAGGGTTCCGGCTTCCTGAACCGCCTGGGTGCGCCGGTCATCAGCCATGTCACCCAACTGGGCGACACGCCGGTGCTCGAGAAGCTGATCGGCCCGGTGAAGGTGATGCTCGATGCCTTCGTCGAGGGCAAGGTGGACGCGGTGTACCTGTGCTACACCAAGTTCATCAACACGATGAAGCAGGAGCCAATGGTCGAGCAGCTGCTGCCGCTGACCGCCGAGCGCCTGGAGCAGACGGCCGCCGAGAAGGCCCAGCACGGCTGGGACTACATCTACGAGCCGGACGCACCGTCGGTCATCGACGATCTGCTCACCCGCTACATCGAGGCGCTGGTCTACCAGGCCGTGGCCGAGAACATGGCCTCGGAGCAGTCGGCGCGCATGGTGGCCATGAAGGCCGCCACCGAGAACGCCGGCACGCTGATCGCCGACCTGAAGCTGGTCTACAACAAGACCCGCCAGGCGGCCATCACCACCGAGCTGTCCGAAATCGTCAGCGGCGCGGCCGCGATCAGCGGCTGATTGCAGTCCGCACGCAACGAATACTGATTGAAGGATCCGAAAAATGGCTAACACCCAAGCACAAGGCAAGATCGTCCAGTGCATCGGCGCCGTGGTGGACGTGGAGTTCCCGCGCGACAGCATGCCCAAGGTCTACGACGCGCTGAAGCTCGACGGCTCGGCGCTGACGCTGGAAGTGCAGCAGCAGCTGGGCGACGGCATCGTGCGCACCATCGCGCTGGGCTCGTCCGACGGTCTGCGCCGCGGGCTGATGGTCAGCAACACCGGCGCGGCCATCACCGTGCCGGTGGGCAAGGCCACGCTGGGCCGCATCATGGACGTGCTGGGCAACCCGATCGACGAGCGTGGTGACGTCAGCCAGGAGCTCACCGCCTCCATCCACCGCAAGGCGCCGACCTATGACGAGCTGAGCCCGTCGCAGGAACTGCTGGAAACCGGCATCAAGGTGATCGACCTGATCTGCCCGTTCG
>CAYPDO010000939.1:0-1854 GCA_964409495.1 uncultured Bordetella sp. | reverse complement strand
GCAGCTGGCATGGGCGAAGCTGTCGGCCTCGGTGATCGGCAGCGCGTCCATGTCGGCGCGGATGGCCAGCCGCCGCGTGCCGCTGCCGCGCTGCAGCGTGCCCACCACGCCGGTGCCGCCCAGGCCTCGGTGCACGGTGTAGCCCCAGGTCTGCAGGCGCTCGGCCACCAGCGCGCTGGTGCGATGCTCGTCGAAGCCCAGCTCGGGGTGGCGGTGGATGTCGCGGCGCAGCGCCACGAACTCGGGCGCGGCGTCGCGCAGCGCATCCAGCGTGGCCAGCGAGGCCATCGGGTCGGCGCCATTCAGGGCCAGCAGGGCCGAGTTCGTCACAGGTGCGTTCATGCTTGTTCTCGGGCAGGCGCTTCGGGGGGAGCCTTTATTGCGGTTGCAGCTTGATCTGCCTGGCCAGCGCGCGGTACTTGGCCGTCTCGGTCTCGAAGAAGCGGGCCGATTCGGCCAGCGACATCGGCCGCGAAGCCACCTGCGTCTGCGCGGCCAGCTGGCTGCGCACGCCGGTGTCCTGCAGCGTGGCGGCGATGTCCTTGTGCAGGCGCTGCACCACGTCTTCGGGCGTGTCCTTGCGCACCATGAAGCCGGTCCAGATCGTGAACGCGAAGTCCTTCAGCTGCCGGCTCTCGCTCAGCGTGGGCTGGTTCTTCATCAGCTCCGAGCGCTGCGCGCCCAGCTGGCCGATGATCTTCAGCCGGCCCTGCTCGGCCATCGCGCCCATCGCGGCGCTGTACACCAGCACGGCAAAGTCGACCTGGCCGCCGGCCACGTCCTGCAGCAGCGGTGCGTTGCCCTTGTAGGGCACATGCGCGGCCGGCATGCCGGTGCGGTGCTGCAGGTCTTCCACGATGAAGTGGTACAGCGAGCCGATGCCCACGCTGCCGTAGGTCAGCGGCTTGTCCTTGTTCTTCTTGCCGAACTCGATCAGCTCGTCGACGTTGGCCACCGGCAGGTCCTTGCGCACCAGCAGCACCATCACCGCATCGGCCACCGGGTGCACCAGGCGGAAGTCTTCGGCCTTGAGCTTCACCGCGGCATTGGCCAGCGGCGCCAGGATCACCTCGTTGGGCGAGGCCTGGAAGATGTACTGCCCGTCGGCAGGCGCCGACAGCACCTTCTGCGCGCCGAGCGCGCCGCTCACGCCGCCCAGGTTCTCCACCAGTACCTGCTGGCCCAGCTGCTTGCCCAGCGGCTGGTTCAGCAGGCGGGCGATGGCGTCGCTGGGGCCGCCGGCCGGGTAGGGCACCATCAGGTTGACGGGCTTGCTGGGGTAGGCGTCGGCGCCCTGCGCCAGGCCACAGGCCAGCAGCAGCGGGGCGAACAGGGCGGCACGGCGGGCAAGCAGGCTGGGGCGCATGGCGGAATCCTCGGCAAGGGGTGGGCGGACAGGGATCAACAACGCCAGGCCATCGTAGGCAGCGACAAACTGTGAGTCCAATGCATTGTTCTATGCATTAGCATGAGTTGACTGCATGCATTGCGCCGGAGACCGCCGATGACGCTGATCCAGCTGCGCCACTTCATCGCACTTGCCGAGCTGGGCTCGTTCAGCCGCGCGGCAGAAGGCCTGCACCTCACCCAGCCGGCGCTCAGCCGCAGCATCCGCGCGCTGGAGGACGCCCTGGGCCAGCCGCTGTTCGACCGCATCGGCCGGCGCAACGAGCTCACGGCCTACGGCCGCGCGTTGCTGGCGCGGGCGCGGCAGATCGTCTTCGATGCCGATGAGCTGCGTGGCAGCGGCCCGCGCATGCGCCAGGGCCTGGCCGGCCGGCTGCGCGTGGGCCTGGGCTCGCCATCGCCAGCTACGGACCGTTCGTGACCGCCACCATCGACGAGCTCACCTTC
>CAYPDO010000938.1:0-1856 GCA_964409495.1 uncultured Bordetella sp. | reverse complement strand
CGCGGCCCGCCTCGGTGGGCTCGACACCGCGCGCGCGGCGCTCGAACAGGGTCACGCCGAGCCGTGTTTCCAGATCGCTCAGCCGCTTGCTGGCGGCGGCCAGCGCCAGGTGCTCGCGCTCGGCGCCGCGGGTGATGCTGCGCGTCTCGGCGATGGCAAGCACCAGGTTCAGCGTGACGAGGTCGAAGCGCATGCGGCGCGGCGGCTGGCCGCGTGGCGGGCGCGGCGGTGGCAGTGAAATGGGGCGTGCGGCCCTGCACGGACGCCGCCACCGACTCACATCGGTGAACGTGGGCGGGGGCGGTGGTTTGCGCCGGGTGGGCGCCAGGGTGCCGGACAGGGCCGCAGACAGATCATCGGCGAAGGCTCGGCCGGTCGTGCACGCCAGTCTTCAATCCAGCCTTCGCAAAATGCGAAGTCTAGCCGACCCGATGAGCCCTCAGGCGGCGGCTTCCGGCTCGTCAGGTGCGGCGTGCTGGTCGGCCTCGGGCGCGCGCACCAGGGTCACCGGCACCGGGCTGTGGGTCAGCACGGCCAGGGCCACGCTGCCGGGGCCGGTGGCATCGGCATCGGTGACGCCGCGCACGCCCATCACCACCGCCTCGCAGCCGTAGTTCTCGAGCAGTTCCACCAGCAGCGTGGCCGGCTGGCCGCCGGCCACCTCGCTCTCCCACGACAGGCCGGCCGCATCCAGCCTGGCCTCGGCCGGCGCCAGCAGATCGGCACCGGCATCGGTGCGCACATGTTCGAGCACCTCGGCATCGTGGGCCGTCACCACCTCGTACAGCGAGGGCGGCTCCTGCACGTTCACCAGCACCATGTCGGCCTCCAGACCGGCACGCACCAGCGCCAGCGCGTGGTCCACGGCCGCCAGCGCGTGGGCAGAGCCGTCAATGGGCAGCAGGATCTTCATCGCGCGATCTCCAGGGTCGATGAAGCCAGCATACGCCGCCGGCCGTGGCCAGCGGCTTGCCCATGGTCAAGCCAGGGCGGCGATCACCTCGGCCGGCGCCTGCACCAGCTCGATCAAGACGCCCTCGCCGCCCAGCGGAAACTCGTCGTTGCCCTTGGGGTGGATGAAGCAGATGTCGTAGCCGGCCGCGCCTTTGCGGATGCCGCCCGGTGCGAAGCGCACACCGTGCGCGCTCATCCACTCGACGGCCCTGGGCAGATCGTCGACCCACAGGCCCACATGGTACAGCGGCGTGGCATGCACGGCCGGCTTCTTGTCGGCATCCAGCGGTTGCATCAGGTCCACTTCCACCGCATGCGGGCCCTCGCCCAGCGCGCAGATGTCTTCGTCGACATTCTCGCGCTCGCTGACAAACGTGCTCTTGACCGCAAGGCCGAAGATGTCGACCCACAGGTTCTTCAGCCGGCCCTTGTCGGGGCCGCCGATGGCGATCTGCTGGATGCCGAGAATCTTGAACGGCTTGGTGCTCATGGCGTCTATCCCTGTAAGCAATGGATGCCCCCGGTGCAGGCCGCCTGCGCAACCCAGCGGCCGCCGCGGAACCGGCTTCGCCGGGCCGCTGGCGGCGCCCCCTGGGGGGAGGCGCCGAAGGCGCTTCGGGGGGGGCTCAGTTCAGGCGAACTTGATGATGGGCTGGTCGACGGCCAGGCTTTCGCCTTGCGCCGCCATCACCTCGGCCACCGTGCCGTCCTGCGCGGCGGTGAGGATGTTCTCCATCTTCATCGCCTCGATGGTGGCCAGGCGCTCGCCGGCCTGCACCACCTGCCCTGGCTTGACCGCCACGTTCACCAGCAGGCCCGGCATCGGCGAGAGCAGGAACTTGCTCATGTCGGCCGGCGCCTTGAAGGGCATCACGCGCAGCAGCTCGGCGGCGCGCGCGCTC
>CAYPDO010000937.1:0-1860 GCA_964409495.1 uncultured Bordetella sp. | reverse complement strand
CCCCTTGCGCGCTGGCGGCGCTGGCCGATCTGGCGGCCGCCGGCCTGCCGGTGAGCGCCATCACCGGCCGCCCCGCGGGCTGGAGCGAGCCAATGGCCCGCGCTTGGCCGGTGGCCGCCATCGTGGCCGAAAACGGCGGTGTGATGCTGCGCCGCCAGCCCGGCACGGCCGATGGCCTGCGCCGCGACTACACGGTGGACGAGGCCACCCGCGCCGAACGCCTGGCCCGCCTGCAGGCCTGCGCGCGCGAGGTGCTGGCGCGCGTGCCCGGCGCCACGCTGGCACGCGACAGCGCGGGCCGGCTGACCGACATCGCCATCGACCACAGCGAGTTCGCCCACCTGGACGCGGCGCAGATCGACGCCGTGTGCGCCGTGATGCGTGCGTTTGGCCTGACGGCCACGGTCAGCTCGATCCATGTCAACGGCTGGATCGGCGGACACAGCAAGTGGACGGCCGCCGCCTGGGCCGTGGGCGAGGTGCTGGGCCAGGGCTTCGGCCCGGCCGAGCAGGCCGGCTGGCTGTATGTGGGCGACTCCACCAACGACCAGCTGATGTTCGAGCGCTTGCCGCTCAGCGTGGGCGTGGCCAACATCGCGCGCTTTGTGCCGCAGCTGCGCCACCTGCCGGCCTGGGTGACCCGGGCCGAGCGTGGCGAGGGCTTTGCCGAGCTGGCGGCCGCCGTGCTGGCAGCGCGGCAGGCCGGGGCCGTGCCGGGCTGAGGCCGGCGCCGCGTCAGCCCACCCGCGTGCCGCCCGGGGCGGCGCGGCCGGTGCCAGCCGCGCTGAGCTGCGCAATGTCGGCGCGCGGCGGCGCGCCGAACAGGCGCCGGTACTCGCGGCTGAACTGCGAGGCGCTCTCGTAACCCACGCGGTGGGCGGCCGATGTGGCGTCCAGGCCCTCGGCCAGCATCAGCCGGCGTGCCTGGTGCAGGCGCAGCTGTTTCTGGTACTGCAGCGGCGACAGCGCCGTGACCTGCTTGAAATGCTGGTGCAGGCTGGACGGGCTCATGTGCGCGGCGGCCGCCAGCTCGTCGATGCGCACCGGCTCGGCATAGCGCCGCTCGAGCAGGCCGATCGCGCGCGCGATGCGCTGGCCATGGCTCTCGGCCCGCGCCAGCCGGCGCAGCGCGGCGCCCAGCTCGCCGGTCAGCACCCGGTACAGGATCTCGCGCAGCGCCAGCGGCGCCAGCACCGGCAGGTGCTCGGGCGTGTCGAGCAGGCGCAGCAGACGCAGCACGGCCTCCAGCAAGGGCAGCGAGACGCGGGCCACGTTCAGGCCGCAGGCTGTGGCGGGCGCCGCATCAGCGGCCACATCCACGGCCACGTCAGCGGCTGCCGCCGGCCCCGGCGCCAGCAGCAGCGCGGCCAGCGCCTGGGTGTCGAGGTTCAGCCGCAGGCACAGGTAGGGCGCGGCCGGCGAGGCCTCGGTGATCTGGCCGGCGGGCAGCATCTTCACCGACACCAGCAGGCAGTGCAGCGGGTCATAACGCAACACCTGCGTGCCCAGCAGCGCCTGCTTGCGGCCCTGCAGCACCACCACCAGGCCGGGCTCGTACACCGTGGGCAGCGGCAGCGCCGGCGCGCTGGCGCGGATCAGCTGCAGCGCCGGCACCGCGGTGGCGTGGTGGCCATCGGCCGGCGCATGCCGCAGCGCCAGCTGCACGGCCTCGGCCAGCAGCGGCTGGTGCGCGTCATCGTCGGCGCCGGGTGGTCTGGAGGATCGTGTCACGGGCATGGCCGGCCGATTGTGGCCGGGGCCCGGTTGTCGTCGCGCCGGCCGGCGGCGCCTTTGGAGGATCGGGCAAGCATCGGCGAGCTTCGGGCTGGTGCCATGGCCGGCGGCTGCCTACGCTGGCGG
>CAYPDO010000936.1:0-1861 GCA_964409495.1 uncultured Bordetella sp. | reverse complement strand
GGGTGCGCGGCGGCCACCAGGCGCGCGATGCCGGCGCTCAGCGCGTCCTTGTCCAGCGGTTCGGTCATGTGGAAATCCAGCCGCGCGTAGCCGGCGGTGATCGAGCAGCCATCTACCGGATGCGGCACCAGTGCGCACAGCAGGTGCGTGGCGGTGTGAAAGCGCCGGTGCGCCTGGCGCCGCGGCATGTCGATGGCCGCGCGCACGCGCTGGCCGGGCAGCCAGCCCGCCAGATTGGCGTCCGGCGCCGGCACGTGCAGGATCTGGCCGGCGTCGGTGCCCTTGCGTGTGTCGGCGATGGCCAGCACCGCGCCATCCCCACGGGTCAGCATGCCGGCATCACCGGCCTGGCCGCCACCCTGCGGGTAGAACACGGTGCGATCGAGCGCGATGCCGGCCTCGGTGACGGCGGTGATGGTGGCCTCGCAGGTGGCCAGCGTGGCGTCATCGCGGAACAGTTCTTCGGTGGCCATGGGGTGGCGTCGCTCCGTCAAGGATCGCTGTGCAGGCTGAGCGGGCCGCGTGGCGTGTCCAGCACCACCGACACGGCCGGCCCATCGTCGCAGCCTGTCACGCCGCGCAGGCGCAGCAACTGGCGCGCGCGCGCCGGCAGGCCGCCCAGCATGGCCGAGCGCAGACGCAGCGGGCTGGCCGGCATGGCCGCCGTGGGGTGCGGGCCCTGCCACTGGATCAGCGTGGGCAGGCGGCCGCCCAGATCGATGGCGCCGTCGTCGCGCACCAGCATGCGCCAGTTCAGCGTGCCGCTCGCGGTCTCGCGCGACAGGCTCAGCATCGGCCCCGGCTGGCAGGCCAGCGTGATCAGGCCCCGGCGCATCATGTCGACATCGGGCGAGCGCAGCACCGCATGCGCCAGGCGCGGGCCGTCGCGCCGCAGCCGGGCCTGCTCGGCGGCATCGTCCAGGCCGAACCAGCGCGGGCGCCCGGGCGGCGGCGCCTCGGGGTCGATGGCGATGATCTCCAGGTAGGCCTGCGCGAAACCCTCGCCGTCGATGCGCAGCAGGCGGTTGTGCGTGCCCATCAGCGCATGGCGGCCGCCAGGGCCGGGCGCCACGCCCAGCGTGGCCTCGCACCAGGCCGCGCCTTCTTCCAGGCTGGCCGCCAGCACCACCAGGTGATCGAGATCGCAGTTCATGCCGTGCTTGTGCCGCAGGCGATCAGATGTGCACCTGGCCCTGCACCACCGTCACCACATCGCCGCCGATCCAGATGTCGGCACCCTCGCGCGCCACATGCACGCGGCCGGCGCGGCCCAGCGCCGCGCCCTGGGCCGCCACATAACGTTCGGGCGCCAGGCCTTCGCCGATCAGCCACTGCGCCAGGCCGGCGTTCAGGCTGCCGGTGACCGGGTCTTCGGGCACGCTGAGCGCCGGCACGAAGGCGCGCACCTCGAAGGCACATTCGCCGCCGGCCACGTGCGGGCCCACCACACCCAGCTTGAGCGACTGCATGGCGGCGAAATCAGGCCGCAACGCCAGCACGGTGTCGGCGTCGGGCAGCAGCGCGGCCATCCAGCCGGGGCCGTTGTCCACCCACACCAAGCGGCGGATGCTGTCGTCGGGCAGGCCCAGCGCACCGGCCACCACGCGGCGCAGGCCGGGCTCGACCTCGCCGGTGCGGCGCAGCGGCGGCGCGGCAAAGGCCAGGCGCGCACCGTCGCGCTTGACGCGCACCAGGCCCACGCCGCACTGCTGCACCACCACGCCGTCCTGGCGGGGGGTGCCGCCGGCGGCCAGCCAGGCGGCGCAGCTGCCCAGCGTGGGATGGCCGGCAAAGGGCAGCTCGCCACCGGGCGTGAAGATGCGCACGCGGTAGTCGGCGCCGGCGGCGGCGGCGTCATCGC
>CAYPDO010000935.1:0-1865 GCA_964409495.1 uncultured Bordetella sp. | reverse complement strand
GGCGTCATCACCTCCAGCGTGCTGACGCTGGTGGTGGTGCCGGTGATCTACGGCTGGATGGACGATCTGGGGGCCTGGCTGCGGCGCCGGTGGCAGCCATCGCACGCGGCCGCGGCGCCCGGCACTGCGCCGGCGCAAGGCAGCGGTCAGAGCCCCCTCTAGAATTCGGGTTCTCCCGCCCCGTGATACCCTCCACCGTATACCAGGACTTGCGATGAACGTCGAACAGGCCCGTTTCAACATGATCGAGCAGCAGATCCGTCCGTGGGACGTGCTCGATTCCGCCGTGCTCTCGCTGCTGGCCATCGTGCGCCGCGAGGATTTCGTGCCCGCCGAGCACCGCGCGCTGGCCTTCAGCGACATCGAGGTGCCGCTGCCCGAGGGCGAGGTGATGCTGTGCCCGCGCGTCGAGGCGCGCCTGCTGCAGGAAGCCCAGGTGCAGCGCCACGAGAAGGTGCTCGAGATCGGTGCCGGCTCGGGCTTCATGGCCGCCCTGCTGGCGCACCGCGCGCAGAGCGTGGTGTCGCTGGAGGACAAGCCTGCACTGGCCCGCCTGGCGCGCGAGAACCTGCAGCGTGCCGGCGTGCTCAACGCCAGCGTGCGCGAGATGGACGGCAGTGCCGGCCTGGCGGCCGAGGGCCCGTTCGACGTCATCGTGCTGTCGGGCTCGGTCGCGCAGCAGCCCAGGGCGCTGCTGCAGCAGCTCAAGCCCGGCGGCCGCCTGATCGCCGTGGTCGGCCACGAGCCGGTGATGCGCGCGCTGCGCATCACGCGCCTGTCGGACGCCGCGTTCCAGACCTCCGAGCTGTTCGACACCGTGCAGCCGCGCCTGCGCGGCTTCGACGAGCCCTCGCGCTTCAGCTTCTGAGCTGAGACGCCACCGCGACCGAGCCCCGCGATGAACGCCCCCTTGCGCCAGCTGCGTGTGCAGGACCTGGCGGCCTTTGCCGCCCAGCACGCCGACGCGGCGCCGGTGCTGCTGGACGTGCGCGAGACCTGGGAACTCGAGACCGCCCGTCTCGTGCTGCCCGGCGCCACGCTCAAGCACATCCCGATGGGCGAGCTGCCGGCACGCCTGGACGAGCTGGATTCGGCGCAGGTCATCCTCGCTTTGTGCCATCACGGCATGCGCAGCCTGCAATGCGTCGCATACCTGCAGCGCCAGGGCCATGCCCATGTGTACAACGTGCACGGCGGCATCGACGCCTGGTCCACGCAGGTCGACCCGTCGGTGCCGCGCTACTGACACACCCCACATTCCAAACGCCCGCCAAAGGATTGTTTCCATGCCCCGCACGCCCCTGCGCCTGACCGCCGCCGCGATCCGTTCCAGCCTGCTGGTCTTGGGAGCCGGCCTGGCGGCGCTGCCGGGCCTGGCCCAGGCGCAGAGCTTGAAGGCGCTGTACGAGGCGGCGCGGGCCTATGACGCCACCTACCTGGCCTCGCGCGCGCTGGCCGATTCGGCCGTGCACAAGGCGGCCCAGGCCAATGCGCTGAAGCTGCCCAGCGCGCAGCTGACCGGCTCGGCCAGCCGCGCCGAGTCCAACCTGCCGGGCGGCAACAACACCTCGCTGACCAATGCCACGGTCACCGCCGAGGGCAGCTACACGCTGTTCAACCGCGCCAACAATGCCAGCTTCGACCAGGCCCAGCGCGCGCTCGAGATCGCCCGAGCGGATCTCGACACCGCCGAGCAGGACCTGATCGTGCGCGTGAGCCAGGCCTACTTCGACGTGCTGGCCGCGCAGGACGCGCTGTCGGCCCAGCAGGCCGCCAAGAAGGCCACCGCCGAGCAGCTGGCCTCGGCCACGCGCAACTTCGAGGTCGGCACCGCCACCATCACCGACACGCGCGAGGCCCAGGCC
>CAYPDO010000934.1:0-1867 GCA_964409495.1 uncultured Bordetella sp. | reverse complement strand
GTGCGCCCACGTCGCCCATGAACACCTGGGCCGGATGCGCGTTGAACCACAGGAAGGCCAGGCCCGCGCCGGCCATCGCGCCGCAGAAGATCAGCAGTTCGCCGGCGCCCGGGATGTACGGAAAGAACAGGTACTTGCTGTACACCGCGTTGCCCACGATGTAGGCAAAGATGCCCAGCGCCGAACCCACCAGCACCACCGGCATGATGGCCAGGCCATCCAGCCCGTCGGTGAAGTTCACCGCATTGCTGCAGCCGACGATGACGAAGTAGGTCACGCCGATGAAGCCCAGCACGCCCAGCGGGTAGTTGATGGTCTTGAAGAAGGGCACCATCAGGCCGGCCTTGGGCGGCAGCTCGGTGTTGAAGCCGGTGCGGATCCACTCGAAGAACAGCTCCAGCACCTTCTGGTTGGTGCTCTCCGACACCGCGAAGGCCAGGTACATGGCGGCCAGCAGGCCGATCAGGCTTTGCCAGAAGAATTTTTCGCGCGAGCGCATGCCCTCGGGATCTTTCTTCACCACCTTGCGCCAGTCGTCCACCCAGCCCACGGCGCCGAAGCCGAAGGTGACCACCATCACCACCCACACGAAGCGGTTGGTCCAGTCAAACCACAGGATGGTGGACACGCCGATGCCGATCAGCACCAGCACGCCGCCCATGGTGGGCGTGCCGCGCTTTTGCAGATGGCTTTGCACGCCGTACTCGCGGATCGGCTGGCCGATCTTCAGCTCGGTGAGGCGGCGGATCACCCAGGGCCCGAAGGCCAGGCCGATCAGCAGCGCGGTCATGCTGGCCATCACCGCGCGAAAGGTCAGGTACTGGAAGATGCGCAGAAAGCCCCACTCGGGGTACTGCGCCAGCAGCCACTGCGACAGGCTCAGCAGCATGCGCCGCCCTCCTGTGCCGGGTTGGCCGGGGCGGCCGCGGCCGCGCGGTCGCGCAGCGCGCGCACCACCTGTTCCATGCGCATGAAGCGCGATCCTTTCACCAGCACCGCGCCGCAGGCGGGTGCGTCATCCAGCGCGGCCACCACGGCCGCGGCGTTGTCGAAGTGGCGGGCACCGGCACCGCCGGCGGTGCCGCCCGCCGATCCCTGGCCATAGGCCCGCGCCGTGTGGGCGCACAGCGTGCCGGCGGTCCACAGCGCATCGATGCCGGCGGTGCGCGCATGGGCGCCCACCTCGGCATGGAAGGCCGGGCCTTCGTCGCCCACCTCGCCCATGTCGCCCAGCACCAGCCAGCGCGGCGCGGGCAGCGTGGCCAGCAGGTCGATGGCGGCGCGCACCGAGTCGGGGTTGGCGTTGTAGCTGTCGTCCACCAGCGTGACGCTGCGCCCGCCCAGCAGCAGCCGGCCGGCCTGCGAGCGGCCGCTCACCGGGCGGAAGGCCTCCAGCCCGGCCAGCACCGCGGCCAGCGGCGCACCGGCGGCCAGCGTGGCGGCGGCGGCGGCCAGCGCATTGCGCACGTTGTGACGGCCGGCGGCATGCAGATGGCATTCGGCCGGGCCGGCGGGCGTGTGCAGGCGCAGCGCCCAGTGCCCGGCCAGCGCGTCCGCCGCACCGCTGTCGTCGGCCACCCACACGGCGTCGTCGTGCACATCGGCCACGGCATCGAGCGCGAAGCTCAGCGTGGGCCGCGTGCCGGCCAGCGCCTGCCACACGCCGGCATGGGCATCGTCGGCCGGGAACACGGCCACGCCGCTGGCGGGCAGCGCGCTGATCACGCTGCCGTTCTCGTGCGCCACGGCCTCCACGCTGGCCATGAACTCCTGGTGCTCGCGCTGCGCGTTGTTGACGATGGCCACCGTGGGCTGGGCGATGGCGGCCAGCTGGGCGATCTCGCCGGGATGGTTCATGCCCAGCTCC
>CAYPDO010000933.1:0-1867 GCA_964409495.1 uncultured Bordetella sp. | reverse complement strand
CACGTCGCGCGGCGCCGGGCCGGTGCCGCCGGTGGTCAGCACCAGGTCGCACTTCACCACGTCCACCAGCTCGCGCAGCGTGGCGGCGATGGTCTCGCGCTCGTCGGGAATCAGCCGCGGCTGCCAGGTGATCGGGTTCTTCAACGCCTTGCCCAGCCATTCCTGCAGCGCCGGGATGCCCTTGTCCTCGTAGATGCCGGTGGAGGCGCGGTCGCTGATCGAGACCACCCCGATCGTCACCGCATCGTGCTGTTCAGTCGTCGTGCTCATCGCTGTCTTCGGTGGATTCGTCGCTGGATTCGTCGGAGTCGGCCGTGCCCTCGGCGGCCGCCAGGTGCGGCTTGATGAACTGGAACAGCGCGCGGTAGCCGCGGCCGTTGCGCTTCTCGGGCGCGGCGGCGGCATCGGTGCGCGCGGCGCGCACCAGGCTGCGCAGCTGCTGCAGGTCGCTGCCGGGAAACTCGCTGGCCCAGCGCGTCACGGCCTCGTCGCTGGCCACCATCTCGTCGCGCCAGCGCTCGGTGTCGTGCAGGCGCAGCGTGTCCTTGGCCGAGCCGAGCTTGAACGCCGCCACCGCCTCGCGCAGCGGCTCGGGGTCGGCAAAGCGCATCTGCTTGCCCACGTACTGCAGCTGGCGGCGCTTGCCCTCGTGGCTGCGCGTGCGGCGCAGTTCATCGAGGGCGTTGCGCAGGCCCTCGGGCATGTCCAGCGCGGCCAGGCGGCTGGCCGGCAGCTCGGCCAGCTCGGCGCCCAGCTTCTGCAGATCATGGGCCTGCTGCTTCAGCCGGGTCTTGCTGGGGCGGCCGGTCTCGATGGCAATGCCATCGGGGCCGGTGGAGGCTTCGGGGAGGGCGTCGGTGGGACGTTGCCGCATGGGGCTCAGGCACGGTGGGTGGGGTGGCTATGATTGTCTCTTACCTCCCGCCCTCCCCAAGCCGCCTCGCCGCGCGCCACCAAGAACACCCCATGTCCGGATCCACCACCTCCCAGGGCTTCGCCTTCGACCGCGAGCAGTTCCAGCAGATCATCGAGGACACGCTGGCCATCGCGAAAGGCCTGGGGGCCAGCGATGCCGGCGCCGAGGTGAGCGAGGGCGCGGGCCTGTCGGTCTCGGTGCGCAAGGGCGAGCTCGAGAACGTGGAGCGCAACCGCGACAAGAGCCTGGGCGTCACCGTCTACCTGGGCCAGCGCCGCGGCAATGCCAGCACCAGCGACTTCTCGCGCGCCGCCATCGAGCAGACCGTGCGCGCCGCCTACGACATCGCCCGCTTCACCGCCGAAGACCCGGCCGCCGGCCTGCCCGAGGCCGAAGACCTGGCCCCGCCCGATGTGGCCGGCATGGACCTCGACCTGTTCCACCCCTGGGCGCTGAACGCCGACACCGCTGCCGAGCTGGCACGCCGCAGCGAAGACGCGGCCTTTGCCACCCATCCGCGCATCAGCAACAGCGAGGGTGCGGGCGTCTCGGCGCAGCAGTCGCATTTCTGGGCCGGCAACTCGCGCGGCTTTCGCGGGGGCTATGCCAGCTCGCGGCACTCGATCTCGGTGGCGCCGATCGCCACGCACCGCCGCGACATGCAGCGCGACGCCTGGTACACCTCGATGCGCGACCCGCTGGAGCTGGCCGCGCCCGAGGCCGTGGGCCGCTATGCCGCCGAGCGCGCGCTGTCGCGCCTGAACGCGCGCAAGATCGCCACCTGCGAGGTGCCGGTGCTGTTCGAGAACACGCTGGCCGCCGGCATGATCGGCGCGCTGGTGCAGGCCACCAGCGGTGGCGCGCTGTACCGCCGCGCCAGCTTCCTGCTCGACAGCCTGGGCCAGCAGGTGATGGCCGAGCACCTGGATCTGGACGAGCAGCCGCACATCC
>CAYPDO010000932.1:0-1868 GCA_964409495.1 uncultured Bordetella sp. | reverse complement strand
ACATGTTGGCGATAGGCTTGCAGCATCTCGAGGGCTCCTGTGAGAGGGAATTCGACGACGGGTGAGACGGGCGACGGTGGCGCCCGGTGCTGCTGCCGGCACGGCAGCACCCGGGCATTCGGGTTTGTCCGATATTTTATGTCTTATATAAGACTTGCCAAGCGGAATCCGCAGCGGGCAGCACGGGAACAGGGCATTCTGACGCAGTGCCCGCCCGCCAGGCTGACAAGCTGCGGCGCACCCGCTTCGGACACAAAAAAGCCCGCCTCGGAGGGCGGGCTTCGAGCGGTCGAGCGGTCGGGCCGCAGTCTGGCGGCCAGCCGCTGCGTGCCAGGTCAGCTGTTGTCACGCACCCACTGTGCGGCCCAGGCGTCGGATTCGGCCTGCGACTTCGCACCCATGGACATCAGCCATGCCAGGCTGCCGGTTGCGAACAGAAGCGGCACGAGGGCCAGAAACGCGATCGTCATGATGGAAGCTTCGGGTTGATGAAAGTCAATGCTGCGGGGCAGCATACGAGAGCCCGCTGCAGGCCGCCGGCCTGCGCGGGAATGCCCTGGAAGACCCCAGACCTCGTCGGGCCTTGCGCCTTGCCCACGCAACAGCCGCGAGCGCGCCTGCCGCTTTCGGCCGCCGTGGCGTGAACTTGAGGGGGCGTGCCGGGCCGGCGTGAATCAGCGCGTGACCTGGTGCACGCTCACTGGCCGGTCGGCGCCGCAGACGCCGCATTGGCGGCAGCCGCGGCCGATGCCGCCGATGCCGCGGCCGCCGCCTGGGGCTCGATGCCCAGGCTCACCGCGGCCTGCTCCACCGCCGCCAGTGCGGCGCGCTGCTCGGCGTGCTGGCAGTGATCCACCACGCGCTGGCCGCGCCGGCTGTCCATCAGCATTGACTTGGCCGGGATCTGGATCCACAGCATGCCGGTGTGCGGATCTTCCAGCCGCACGGCGCCGGTGGCCGTCTCGCGCGGCGTCATGCGGTAGCGCTGCTTCAGGTGCTGGATCTCGAAGTGGCCATGCTGCCCGGGGACGGGCAGCACGCTGATCTTCTGCTTGAACTCGCAGTCGGCCACGCCGGTGAGCACGCGGTCGACAACATCCAGCTGCCCCGGGCTGAGCACGGGTGCGGCGGCTGGTACGGCAGCGGCGGCGGGCGCCTTGGCCTTGCCCGGCTGGGCGGCAGGCCGAGGGCGGTTGACCTTGGCGGTGTCGGCCCGCGTGGCGCCTGGCTTGGCCGCGCCTGCCGGCGCAGTGCCTGCGGCCTGCGCTGTCTGGGCCATGCACAGGGCCAGGCCCAGCACGGCGGCGGCCAGGGCCGGGGTGTGCAGGGTGGGGGTCATGCGTTCTCTCCGAATAGCGCTTGCGCCGCCTCGGCCGGCAGCGGCTGGCCGGTGCGGCGCGCGCGCAGCAGCACCTGCCAGAAGTAGCGGTAGCTGGCGCGGTCATGCAACTGGTCCTGCCCGGCGTGGCGGTGGCGGATCGGCGCCCACTGCGCGGCCTGGGCGGCCAGCAGGATCTCCAGCGCCTGGTCGACCTCGGCCGTGCTGGGCGCAAAGGCGTCGACGATCACGCGGATCTGGTCGGGGTGGATGCTCCACATGCGCGTGTAGCCGAACTCACGCGCCGCGCGCGTGGCGGCCAGGCCCAGGGCCTTGCCGTCCTTGAACTCGGTGACCACGCAGTGCGAGGGCACCTTGGCCGCGGCATGGCAGGCGGCGGCGATCTCGAGCTTGGCGCGCACCACCAGCGGGTGCGTGAACTGGCCCTGCACGCCCATCGCCGTGTGCGGGATGGCACCACGGTGCGCCGAGACGAAATCCATCAGCCCGAACGACAGGCTCTCGATGCGCGGCAGCTGCGCGATGGCCA
>CAYPDO010000931.1:0-1870 GCA_964409495.1 uncultured Bordetella sp. | reverse complement strand
CCGCACCGCCGCACCGCCGCACCGGATCATGCAAGACGCCCTCGCCCTGCCCATCGATCCGCTGAGCCGCCTGGCGCCCTGGGGCAGCGGTCCGGCGGCCAGCCGTGGCCGCCGCCACCCGGTGGCACCCACGCGCGACCGCAACGACTACCAGCGCGACCGCGACCGCATCGTGCACAGCACGGCCTTCCGCCGCCTGGTCTACAAGACGCAGGTGTTCCTGAACCACGAGGGCGACCTGTTTCGCACCCGGCTCACGCACTCGCTGGAGGTGGCGCAGCTGGGCCGTGCCATCGCCCGCACGCTGGGCCTCAATGAAGACCTGGTCGAGGCCATCGCACTGGCCCATGACCTGGGCCACACGCCCTTCGGCCATTCCGGCCAGGATGCGCTGCATGCCTGCATGGCCGGCCATGGCGGTTTCGAGCACAACCTGCAAAGCCTGCGCGTGGTGGATGTGCTGGAGGCGCGCTACGCCGCCTTCGACGGCCTGAACCTCAGCTTCGAAACGCGCGAGGGCATCCTCAAGCACTGCAGCCGCGCGGATGCCCAGGCGCTGGAGGCCGATGAGCCCGGCGGCGTGGCGCGGCGCTTCCTCGACGGCACGCGGCCCAGCCTGGAGGCACAGCTCACCGACCTGGCCGACGCCATCGCCTACAACGCGCATGACATCGACGACGGCGTGCGCTCGGGCCTGATCACGCTGGACCAGGTGGCCGAGCTGCCGCTGGTGCGCCAGCACCGCGATGCCGCGCTGGCCGAGTTTCCGGCGCTGGCGCAAGACCCCGGCCGGCGCCTGCTGTACGAGACCATCCGCCGCATGCTCTCGGCCCAGGTGCACGATGTGATTGACGCCTCGGCCGCGCGCCTGCGCGAGGCCGCGCCGGCCAGCCCCGATGCGGCGCGTGCGCTGCCGCGGCTGATCGGCTTTTCCGAGGCCATGCGCGAGCAGGGCACGGCCCTCAAGCGCCTGTTGTTCCAGGCCTTGTACCGCCACCCCCAGGTCAACCGCAGCACCGAGCTGGCGCGCCAGGTGGTGCGCGAGCTGTTCGCGGCCTATGTGGCCGATCCGGGCCAGATGCGGCGCGGCTTTGCCGAGCGCGCCGACCGGCACCGTGCCGTGGCAGATTTCATCGCCGGCATGACCGACCGCTTCGCACTGCGCGAGCACCGCCGCCTCACCGGCCAGGCGCTGTTCGCCGAACTGGCGGGCGAAGCCGGAGACGCCTGAGTGGCGCGTCTGCCGCGTCTGGCAGTGGCCGGGCTGGTGCATCTGGTCACGCTGGCCGGGCACAACCGGCAGCCGGTGTTTCTGGATGACGACGACCGGCGGCGCTTCCTCGCAGCGCTGCGCGAGGCGGTGGTGCCGCGCCGCGTGGCGGTGCTGGGCTGGGCCCTGGCCGACGACCATGTGCACCTGCTGCTGCGCCCCGAGGCCGCCGCCGACCTGGGCAGCGCGATGCAGGCCCTGGGCCGGCGCTACGTGGCCGGCTTCAACCACCGCCACGACCGCAGCGGCACGCTGTGGGCCGGCCGCTACCGCGCCGCCGTGGTGCAGCCGGGGCCGGCGCTGCTGGAGGCCATGCTCTTCGTCGACACCCATGCGCTGCGCGCTGGCCGCGTGGCTGCGGCCCAGGATGACCTGTGGAGCAGCGTGCGCCCGCACCTGGGCCTGGCCCGCGATGCCCTGCTGACCGAGGGCCCCGACTGGTGGGCGCTGGGCAACACGCCATTCGAGCGCGAGGCGCAATGGCGTCAGCGCATCGACGAGGGCCTGGCCGGCGCGCGCGCGGTGGCGCTGGGCGCGGCCAGCCGCGGCGGCTGGGCGCTGGGCGACGACGGCTTCCTCGCCACGCTGGCCGCGCACAGC
>CAYPDO010000930.1:0-1873 GCA_964409495.1 uncultured Bordetella sp. | reverse complement strand
CGCACCGAGCCCTCGACCACCGGGTTCACGATCTCCAGGTGCGAGGGGTTGAAGGCCAGGCTCAGGTGCACCGGGCCGCCCGGGGTGGAGATGTCGGAGCTGAAGCCCTGGTGGTACTTCACGTCGCCGGCGGGCAGGTCTTCGGGCGCGGTGTGGTCGAACTCGGCGAACAGGTCCTTGGGCATCTTGCCCAGGGTGTTGACCAGCACGTTCAGGCGGCCGCGGTGGGCCATGCCGATGACGATCTCCTGCACGCCCTTGTTGCCGGCCTGCTGGATCAGCTCGTCCATCGCGGCGATGAAGCTCTCGCCACCTTCCAGCGAGAAGCGCTTCTGGCCCACATACTTGGTGTGCAGGTAGCGCTCCAGGCCTTCGGCCGCGGTCAGGCGGTCGAGGATGTGCTTCTTCTGCTCGGCGTTGAACACCGGCTTGCTGCGGATCGCCTCGAGCTTCTGCTGCCACCAGCGCTTTTGCGTCTGGTCGGTGATGTGCATGAACTCGGCGCCGACGGTGCCGCAATAGGTTTCGCGCAGGGCCTGCAGGATCTCCCGCAGGCTCATGTTCTCGCTCTTGCCGAAATAGGTGTTCGCGGCGCTGAACGTGATGTCCATGTCGGACTCGCTCAGGTCGTAGAACGCCGGCTCCAGCTCGGGGATCTTGGGGCGCTCGGTGCGCTTGAGCGGGTCGAGGTCGGCCCAGCGGGCGCCGATGTTGCGGTAGGCCGCGATCAGGCTCTGCACATGCACCTGCTTGCGCGCCACGGCCAGATCGGCACTGCTGGCCTTCAGCGCGAAGGCATTCGCCTTGGCGCGCTGGGCGAAGCTTTCCACCACCGGGGCGTGGGCGACGTCGCGGTTGTCGGTGCCATCGACGGCCGGCACGTTCTGCAGGTTGTCGAAGTAGGCGCGCCAGTTGTCCGGCACGCTGCCCGGGTTGTCGAGGTAGGCCTCGTAGAGCTCCTCGACATACGGGGCGTTGCCCCCGAACAGGTACGAGTTGGACCTGTATTGCTGCATCATCGCTCGCTCACCTTTCACCCCGGTTTCCAGGGCTACGATGGGTTGGAAAACCTTCCGCGGCCCGGCTCGACCGGTTGGCGGATTGCGACCCGCCTTGCTGTTGTCTCGATCGATTTCTCGATCAGCAAGGGGCACGAAAGGACCGTGTTTACTTCATGCGCCGGCACTGTATCACTGTTGGTATGGCCGGCTGCGTTGTCCATTAGACACCCCGCAGCCTGTTGCCAGCCTGACAAATGCGCCCCTTGCCGCATGTGTTTCCACGCCACGTGCGGCGGCCGCTGACGCCACACTGCGGCCATGCACGCGCGCGGCAGTCCAAGAACGGTGATCCTGCTGCATCAGGCCGCGCCGCCCAAGCCGGCGGCCGGCGCGGCGTGCAACGGCTGCGGCGTGTGCTGCGCCTGGCAGCCCTGCCCGCTGGGCGTGCTGGTGAGCCGGCGCCGCCATGGCACCTGCCGGGCACTGTGGTGGAGCCCGGCGCATGCGCAGTACCGCTGCGCCATGGTGAGCGGCGCCTCGCGGCTGTGGCCGTGGCTGCCGGCGCCGGCTGAACGGGCGCTGCAGCGCCTGGCGCGGCGCTGGATCGCCGCCGGCCTGGGCTGCGACTGCGATGCCGAGGTCAGCAGCGCCGCCGACGCCGCCGGGTGAGCGCCCGGCCCCCGGGACAATCCGGGGCCTGGCGCCCTGGCGCAACGCGGTTTCCGGTCGAATCTGGCACTAGCATGGCGCTTTGATCTCACCGGAGCCGCTTCACATGCGCATGACCCCTGTTCGACTCGCACTGGCCAGCCTGGCGCTGGCTGCCGGCCTGGGCCTGGCCTCGGCACATGCCGCGCCGCTGCGCTGGGGTG
>CAYPDO010000929.1:0-1875 GCA_964409495.1 uncultured Bordetella sp. | reverse complement strand
TTGTGCGGGAACGCGAAGCCCGAGGTGCTGAGCGCGGCACGCACGCGCTCGCGCGACTCTTTCACCTCGGTGTCGGCCAGGCCCACCAGCGTGAAGCTGGGCAGGCCGTTGGCCAGGTGCACTTCCACCTGCACCGGGGGCGCTTCAAGACCGTCCAGCGCACGGCTGGTGATCACGGCCAGCGTCATCTTGGTGCTCCTGCGGATGCCTTTGGGGGGTGGGGCGATTGTGCGCGGGCCGGATCTTGTGATCAGAAATGCACCATCAAGGTGCGACAGACGGCTTTGCGCCATGCCGGTGCGGTGTGGCGCCGCATTCCGGGCCGTGCACACCGGCTTGGGGCGTGCTGCAAGGCCGCTGGCGGGGCGCGGTGGCGATGAGGCGGTTGGCACAGAAGCTGCAGAAACAGCCTGGATCGTTCAACCAACACACACCACCCCCGCGGAGTCACCCGTCATGAAGAAAACGCTGCTCGCCCTCTCGGCTGCCCTCGCTGCCATGGCCCTGCCCACCGCGTCGTATGCCGACCTGGCGTTCAACGCCAGTGTCGTCAGCGACTACCGCTACCGCGGCATCTCGCAGACCCGCCTGAAGCCCGCGCTGCAGGGTGGCGTTGATTTCACCAGCGGTGGCTTCTACCTGGGCGCCTGGGGCTCCACCATCAAGTGGATCAAGGACATTCCGGGCGGCGGCGCGGACATCGAGATCGACCTGTACGGCGGCTACAAGGGCGAGATCTCGAAGGAGCTGACCTACGACGTGGGCGTGCTGCAGTACTGGTACCCCAGCGCCACCAGCGCCACCTGGGACACCGCCTACAAGAACCCCAACACCACCGAGCTGTACGGCGCGCTGACCTTCGGCCCGGCCACCGCCAAGTTCTCGTATGCGCTGACCAACCTGTTCGGCAACTACGACTTCGCCGCCGGCAAAGACAGCAAGGGCAGCTTCTACGTCGACCTGAGCGCCGGCTTCGACCTGGGCGGCGGCCTGATGCTGACCCCGCACCTGGGCTACCAGAAGGTGGTGGACATCGCCAACGCCTCGTACACCGACTACTCGCTGACGCTGAGCAAGGACTTCAGCGGCCTGGTGCCCAGCATCGCCATCGTGGGCACCGATGCCAACAAGAGCTTCTACGTGCCGGGCGCCAATGCCAACAGCAGCAAGTTCCTGGGCAAGGCGGCGCTGGTCATCGGCGTCAAGTACAACTTCTGAACCTTCTGGAGTAAAGCCATGAAGATGGTGACCGCCATCGTCAAGCCGTTCAAGCTTGACGAAGTTCGTGAGGCCCTCAGCGCCATCGGCGTGCAGGGCATCACCGTGACCGAGGTCAAGGGCTTCGGTCGGCAGAAGGGCCACACGGAGCTGTACCGCGGCGCCGAGTACGTGGTTGATTTCCTGCCCAAGGTGAAGATCGAAGCGGCTGTCGACGACGCCATCGTCGACCGCGTGATCGAGGCCATCGAAGGCTCGGCGCGCACCGGAAAGATCGGCGACGGAAAGATCTTCGTCTCCCCGCTCGAGCAGGTGGTGCGCATCCGCACCGGCGAGACCGGCAAGGACGCGCTGTAAACACCCCCCAGGGCCGGGCTGCGCCCATCCCGCCCCCCGAGGGGGGTCAAGCCCAGTGGCCAAGCCACATGGGCTTGAGGCGCACCGCATCCTGCGAGAGAACCTCCACGAAAGACAAGCCATCATGAGAAAGCTGTTTGCTTCACTCGCCCTGGGCCTCGCGGTCCTGGGCTTTGCGGGCGGGTCGCTGGCACAGGACGCTGCGGCGTCCGCGCCGGTGGCTGCGGCCTCGGCCATGGCCGATGCGGCCTCCGCCGCACCGGCTGGGGCCTGGTCGTCATCAGCGCCGGCAAACTCACC
>CAYPDO010000928.1:0-1876 GCA_964409495.1 uncultured Bordetella sp. | reverse complement strand
GCGCGCACCGCGCGCGTGATGGCCTCGGCCACGCCGTCGGCGCGCATGGATTCAAGCGCCGCGTGGGTGGTGCCGCCCTTGCTGGTGACGCGCTCGCGCAGCAGCGCGGGCGGCTCGTCGCTGGCCGCCGCCAGCGCGCTGGCGCCGTCGAAGGTGGCCAGCGCCAGCTGCTTGCCCTGCGCGGGCGTCAGGCCCATCGCCTCGGCCGCGGCCATCATCGCCTCGACGAAGTAGAAGACATAGGCCGGGCCCGAGCCCGACAGCGCGGTGACGGCATCGAGATCGGCCTCGCGGTCCACCCACAGCACCTGGCCGGTGGGGGCCAGCACCTGGGCCACCTGCGCACGCCCGGCCGCGCTGACACCCGGCGTGGCATACAGCCCGGCGATGCCACGGCCGATCAATGCCGGCGTGTTGGGCATGCTGCGCACGATGCGCGCGGCGGCCGGCTCGACGCCCAGCGCGCGCGCGATCGCATCGCTGCGGATGCCGGCCATCACGCTCAGGTGCAGCGCGCCGCGCACCTGGGCGGCACAGGGCGCGGCGGCCGGCTTGAACAGCTGCGGCTTGACGGCCCACACCACCAGCGCGGCTGCCGCCAGCGTGGCATCGGCCACGGCCAGCGTGCGCACGCCGAACGTGGCCTGCAGCTGGTCGCGCTGCGCCTCGCCGGGATCCACCACCAGGATGCTGGCCGGCGCGCGGCCGCTCTTGACCAGCCCGCCGATCAGCGCGCTGGCCATGTTGCCGCCGCCGATGAAGGCGATGAGGTCTTGGGTGTCGGAAGTCATGCGCGGCAGTTTAGCCAGCCGTCTGCCGTGCAATCGGCGGCGATGCTGGCAGGCGGCCGAGCATTGTTCGGTCCCGCCCGCCGGGCAGCGGCATCGCCTGGGGCATGCTGCGCCGCGTCATACCCCCATCGCCAGCGGGTAATGCAATCGGCGCATAACCTGCCCGCGCCGGGGACGGCGCCCCTACATTGCGCGCCCAGCACCCCGGCGGCTGGCCCACAAGGCCGGCCGTACGCGGTGCCCAGACCTGCCACAACCCGGACGAGACATCCATGACCCTTTCCTATGTGCATCCCACCTCCGACAGCCCCTGGGGCACCTACCTGGCCCAGGTGGAACGCGTGCTGCCCTACCTGGGCCCGCTGGCACGCTGGGGCGAGACGCTCAAGCGGCCCAAGCGCTCGCTGATCGTCGACGTGCCCATCGAGCTGGACAACGGCACCGTGGCGCATTTCGAGGGCTACCGCGTGCAGCACAGCCTGACCCGCGGCCCCGGCAAGGGCGGCGTGCGCTACCACCCCGATGTCACGCTGGAAGAGGTGATGGCCCTGTCGGCCTGGATGAGCATCAAGAACGCCGCGGTGAACCTGCCCTACGGCGGCGCCAAGGGCGGCATCCGCGTCGACCCCAAGCAGCTCAGCCAGAAGGAGCTGGAGAAGCTGACGCGCCGCTACACCAGCGAGATCGGCCTGATCATCGGCCCGCACCAGGACATCCCGGCGCCCGATGTCAACACCAACGCCCAGATCATGGCCTGGATGATGGACACCTATTCGATGAACACCGGGGCCACGGCCACCGGCGTGGTCACCGGCAAGCCCATCCACCTGGGCGGCAGCCTGGGCCGCGTGAAGGCCACCGGCCGCGGCGTGTTCGTCACCGGCCGCGAGGCGGCACGGCGCATCGGCCTGAACCTGGAAGGCGCGCGCGTGGCCGTGCAGGGCTTCGGCAACGTGGGCTCGTCGGCGGCCGAGCTGTTCGGCCAGGCCGGCGCCAGGATCGTGGCGGTGCAGGACCACACCGGCACCATCGCCAACGCCAACGGCCTGGACCTGGCCACGCTGGTGCCGCATGCCAAGGCCACC
>CAYPDO010000927.1:0-1885 GCA_964409495.1 uncultured Bordetella sp. | reverse complement strand
GAGCTGGTGGCCGATTGCCGCAGCCTGGCCCGCTTCGAGCTGCGCGGCCTGCCGCCGATGGTGGCCGGTGCCGCGCGCATCCGCGTCACGTTCCAGGTGGATGCCGACGGGCTGCTGAGCGTGAGCGCGAAGGAGCTCACCTCGGGCGTCGAGGCGGCGGTGGTGGTCAAGCCCAGCTACGGCCTGGCCGATGACGAGATCGCGCACATGCTGCGCGACGGTTTTGCCAGCGCCGAGGCCGACATGGCCGCCCGCGCCTTGAACGAGAGCCGCGTGGAGGCCGAGCGCATGACGCTGGCCACGCGCAGCGCCCTGGCCGCCGATGGCGAACTGCTGAGCGACACCGAGCGCGCTGACATCGAGGCCTTGCTGGTGGCCCTGGCCGAGACCGCGCGCGGCAGCGACCATGCCGCCATCGATGCCGCCGTCGAGGCGCTGGCCCAGGGCACCGAGGGCTTCGCCGCGGCGCGCATGAACCGCGGCATCCAGGCGGCGTTGACCGGCCGCACCATCGACCAGATCTGAATTCCCGCCTTCAACGCTTTCGAGCCCTGCACCGATGCCCGTCATCAAGATCCTTCCCCATGCCGCGCTGTGCCCGCAGGGCGCCAGCATCACGGCACCGCGCGGCACCTCGATCTGCGAGGCCCTGCTCGACAACGGCATCGCCATCGAGCACGCCTGCGACATGAGCTGCGCCTGCACCACCTGCCATGTGATCGTGCGCGAGGGCTTTCGCAGCCTGAACGCGATGGACGAGACCGAGGAAGACCTGCTCGACCGCGCCTGGGGCCTGGAAGCCGATTCGCGCCTGGCCTGTCAGGCCATCCTGGCCGATGCCGACCTGACGGTGGAGATCCCGAAGTACACGATCAACCACGCCCGGGAAAACCACTGAGCCCGGTGGCGCAGGGCTGGCAGGCTCTGCGCGCCGGGGCCCTCAGCGCCCCGCACCCAGGCCGATGAAGCCGGCCTCGGCGCCGGTGTCCAGCTGGCGCAGCGTGCACCGGGCCTGCTGGCCGCGGGCCAGCGGCGCGGGCGCCACGGCATAGCCGGCGGGCAGGCCGCCCAGCAGCAGCGCGCCCACATCGGCGCAGCTGTGCTGCGGCGTGCACTTGTCGGCCACTGCTTGGTGGCCGGTCACCTGGCAGGCGGCCAGGTTCAGCGCCATCGCCGAACTGGCGGCGCGGGCCATGGCCTCGAGTGTGGCCGCCTGGGCATCGGCGTGCAGCTGCACCAGGTGCGGCGCCGCGGTGGCCGAGGCCAGGCCCAGGACGGCGATGGCCGCCACCTGCTCGATCAGCGTGAAGCCGCGCGCGGCGCACTGCGCGCGTAGTGGGCGAAGGAATCGGCAAAAACGAAACATGCGGGGAGTGTGCGCCGTGGCCTCCGGCGCCGGGGGCTGTGCCCCCATGCTCATGGGTCCCCCGCTTGTGGGGGGACGCCCGCCCGCTCACTCCTGCCGCGGAAACACCAGGATCATCGTGCCCGGGATGCGGCCATCGGTGTCGCGCGGCAGCACCGGCGTGCGGTCGATGGCGCGCAGCACGGTGTCGTCCCAGGCGGTGTTGCCGCTGCTCTTGACGATGCGCCGGCCCAGCACCGAGCCATCGGGCGCGCAGCGCACCTCCACCTCGGCCACCGGGTTGCCGCGCACCTCGGTGGTGAGCAGGATGTTGGGCTTGATGCGCGCCTTGATGCGCCCGGCATAGGCCGCCGAGGGTGCGGCGTCGACCGCGGCGGTGCCGGCCCCGCTGCCCGTGCCGGTGGCGCCGGCCTCGCTGAGCATGCGCTTCAGGTTGGCCTCGCGCAGCTTGGCCACGCGCTCGGCCTCGGCCTGCGCTTCGCGTTGCTCGGCGGCGTCCTTGTCCTTGCGAGCCTTGTC
>CAYPDO010000926.1:0-1888 GCA_964409495.1 uncultured Bordetella sp. | reverse complement strand
GACCACGGCCGGGCCATGTACCTTCTCGACACCAACGTGGTGTCCGAACTGCGCGCCGGCAAGCCACGCCAGGATCCGGCCGTGCGCGACTGGGCAGCCCGGCACGACGCGCAGCAGTGCTACCTCTCGGCCGTGAGCCTGCTGGAACTGGAGATCGGCGTGCTGCGCATGGAACGCAAGGACGCCGCCCAGGGCAGCACCTTGCGCGCCTGGTTCACTGCGCTGCAGCAGCAGTTCGCCCCCCGCAGCTTGCCGTTCTCGGCGGCCACGGCCTGGCGTTGTGCCGCCATGCAGGTGCCCGATCTGCGCAGCTTCCGCGACTCGATGATTGCGGCCACCGCGCAGGAGCATGGCCTCACCCTGGTGACCCGCAACGTAGCCGATTTCGCCGGCTTGAGGCTGCGCATCGTGAACCCGTGGAATGCCTGAGTCGGGCACCGGCCGCGGCGGAATGAGCCGTCTGGATCAACCTTCTCTCCCCCGAATCCAGGTGGTTTCAGCCACACCCCCTAGTTCATCAGGAACGCGGCAGACCGGCAACGGCCACCATCTGCGGCAAGACCGGAGGGAGCCCAGGGATGAACAACGCCAACACCCGCGGCTGCGAGAAGCGCTGCCGCTTTGCCCGCAACGCCATCGCCGTCGGCGCCATGCTGATGCTGGCGCATACCAGCAGCCAAGCACTAGATCTGGTCTGGACCGGTGGCACAGGCGACTGGTTCAGCGCCAGTAGCTGGGGTGGCCTGGCCGTACCCGACAGCGCCAGTGATGTGTTCATCGATGGCGCCAAGGCCGGGATCGCGTCGCTGGTGAGTCTGGGTGGCAACGCTGCGGTGCGCAATCTCACGGTGGACACGAGGGATGCCCTGGCCGTCAGCAATGGCGCGCGACTTGATGCTCATGGATCAAGGCTAACCATCAACGGCAGCCTGAGCCTCAACGGCACGAACAACTACACGGTGCTGACCCTCACCGGCGACACCCTGCTCACCGGCAATGGCACCACCACGCTGGGCGGCTACTACAACGCCATCAGCGGCAATGGCACCAAACTCACCATCGATGCCGGCCACACCGTGCGCGGCTCGGGCTGGCTGGGTCGCGACCCGTTCTACACAGGCGACTACCTCGGCACCATCGTCAACCGCGGCACCGTCATCGCCGAGACTGGTGACCTCTACATCTACGGCAGCTTCGACAACTCCAGCGGCACCGTACAGGTCGCAGCATCAGGAGCTACGCTCAGCAACAACGGCAGTTTCACCGGCGGCACTATTCAGGTCAGCGGCAGCGCTCGGTTGATCGGCAGCACCTACTCCGACATCACCCTCGTCGGCACAGCCAACCTCGCCGGAGGAGATCGCACCTCGCTCAGCGGCACCATCAACGGCAGCCTGAACCTGAATGGCTCCGCCTCAGCAGGCTATGCCGTCCTCTCCCTAACGGGCGATACCCTGCTCACCGGCAATGGCACCACCACGCTGGGCGGCTACTACAACGCCATCAGCGGCAATGGCACCAAACTCACCATCGATGCCGGCCACACCGTGCGCGGCTCGGGCTGGCTGGGTCGCGACCCGTTCTACACAGGCGACTACCTCGGCACCATCGTCAACCGCGGCACCGTCATCGCCGAGGGTGGTGACCTCTATCTCTACGGCACCTTTGACAACACCGCCGGCACTGTACAGGTCGCTTCAGGCGCAGTGCTTTACAACCAAGGCACGGTTTCCAATGCAGGCAGTTTGATCAAGCTGGCCGACAGTGCGCAACTCATCAACAACGGCAGCTTCACCGGCGGCACCATTCAGGTCAGTGGCAACGCCCGGCTGGTCGGCAGCACCTACTCCGACATCACCCTCGTCGGCACAGCCAACCTCGCCGGAGG
>CAYPDO010000925.1:0-1890 GCA_964409495.1 uncultured Bordetella sp. | reverse complement strand
GACCTGCTGTGCACCCAGGCCGAACTGGCCTGCCAGGCCGCCGACCAGCACGACGCCCTGATCGATGCCGAATCCGAAGCCGGCGACGACGATCTGCCCGCCGCCCCCGAGCCGCGCGCCAACCGCGAACGCGTGCGCGACCTGGCGGTGGAAGCCGCCGTGCTGGCCGGTGGCGGCAGCGATGCGATGTGGGAAGTGAAACTGCTGCTGCGTGCCAGTGAGGTGCTTGACCGTTGCGGCGAGCACGACGATGCCGTGGCCATGCAGAACCGCGCAATGGCGCTGATGGGCCTGAGCCAGTCCGAGGCCAACGCCGCACCGTCGATTCCGCCGTCGCATGACGCATGGCGCGTGGCAGGCCCTTCCGCACTGATGTAATACCGCCCTCGCGCGCCGGGATCGGCCTGTGCGCCGATGCCTACGCGCCATGCACCGCACCATCTTCACCACCCCCGGCGTCAACACCCTGCTGCGCGCCGCCTCGGTGGCCTTTCTGCGCCTCACCGGTTGGCAGATCACCGGCAGCCTGCCGGCCGGCCAGCCCAAATGCGTGCTGATCGCCGCACCGCACACCAGCAACTGGGACCTGCCCTACACGCTGATGGTGGCCTTTGCGCTGCGCATCAACATCCACTGGATGGGCAAGGCGCAGATCTTCCGCTGGCCCTTCGGCCCGCTGATGCGCTGGCTGGGCGGCATTGCGGTGGACCGCAGCCAGGCCAACAACCTGGTGGCCGCCTCGGCCCAGGCGCTGCGCGAGGCCGAGGGCACGGTGGCCCTGGTGGTGCCGCCCGAGGGCACACGCAGCAAGACCCGGCACTGGAAGACCGGCTTCTACTGGATCGCCCACGGCGCCGGCGTGCCCATCGTGATGGCCTACATGGACTACCCGCGCAAGCTCAGTGGCCTGGGGCCGGTGCTGGTGCCCTCGGGTGACATCGAGGCGGACATGGTCACCGTGAAGGCCTACTACGCGCAGTTCAAGGGCAAGAACTGGGAGCAGTTCGACGCGGGGGCTTGAGTTTGGCCTTGGCCTAGTCTTCGGCTTTGGCCCTTGCATGCTGGGGTTGGCGCGAGCCAAGCCGTGACCGGGTGTCCGGCGGCGCTCAACTGCGCCGGTCGGCCGCATGGCGGCCGACTTCGTTGCGGTGCTCGGAGGCGTGGCTTGCGCATCGCAACTCGCTCCGTTCGCTATCGCTCACTGTGCTCGAACAGGCGATGCGAGTCAGATGTCGATGCGGGCTCCGCCCGCCGCCACGCTTCCTGTGCGCCTCACCGGCGCAGATTCGCTCTGCCGGACACCCGGTCACGGCTTGGCAGCACGGTCACCGCATGCGGGCATGAACCTCGCAAACCACTCGGTCACCGCATGCGGCCAATGGCATGCCGCGGTGCCTCGGGCCGAGGACGCCGGGTGGCCGCCCGGCGCAAGTAAAGGAGGAGCCCTGAGGCGGGAGCCTCGGGGCGGGGGACATGGAGCCGGGCGGCTACCCGGCAGCCTTGGCTGCGCGCCAACCGAGGCACGCGAACCCCATCAAACTCAAGCCACGCGCGCCAGCACCGGCGCCAACGCCACCCCAGTGTGAGTCGCCAGAGAAACCAGCAGCTCCGGCGGCCCAGCCGCCACCACCGTGCCGCCGGCGGTGCCGCCTTCCGGCCCCATGTCGATCACCCAGTCGGCCTCGGCGATCACGTCGAGGTCGTGCTCGATCACCACCACGCTGTGGCCACCGGCCACCAGGCGGTGCAATACGCGGATCAGGCGCTCCACATCGGCCATGTGCAGGCCCACGGTGGGTTCGTCCAGCACGTAGAGCGTGTGCGGCGGCTTCTGGCCACGCCGCGTCACATCGTCACGCACCTTGCTCAGCTCGGTCACCAGCTTGATGC
>CAYPDO010000924.1:0-1892 GCA_964409495.1 uncultured Bordetella sp. | reverse complement strand
GCACTGCCTTCACACGGCAGGGGTCGCAGGTTCGAACCCTGCACCGCCCACCAGATGCCTGAACAGCATCGCGTTGACACCCCGCCAGTTTCCCGGGCGGTTAGCTCAGCGGTAGAGCACTGCCTTCACACGGCAGGGGTCGCAGGTTCGAACCCTGCACCGCCCACCAGGCACAAGCCCCGCAGGTTGCAAGACCTGCGGGGCTTTGTTTTTGGCGCATGCCGCCGCGCCGGCCTCAGCCGATCTGCAGCACCGCGTTGCCGACCAGGCGCCCGCCCTCGACCGCCCGGTGCGCCTCGGCAATGCGTTCCAGCGGCAGGCGCAGTGCAATCTGGTGCTGCAGCACGCCGCGGCGCAGCAGACCGTCGAGCGTGGTGATGGCGCGGTGGCGGTCGGCCTGGTTCAGGTTGTAGACGATGAAAAAGCGCAGGCCCACGTTGCCCGAGATCAGCGGGAAAAACGGCAAGGGCACCTCGCGCGCACCGCTGCCGTAGACCACCATCAACCCATCAGGGCGCAGGGCCTGCAGGTTCAGCGCGGCATTGGTGGCGATGTCCACCTCGATGATGCGGTCCACGCCCTGGCCGGCGGTGGCCTTGCGCACGCGCTCGGCCACGTTCTCGGCCTTGTAGTCGATGGCCAGGTCGGCGCCGGCGGCGCGGGCGATGGCTGCCTTCTCGGCCGAACTGACCGTGGCGATGACCTGGCGCGCGCCCAGCAGCCGTGCGAACTGCACCGCGTAGTGGCCCACGGCGCCGGCACCGCCGGCCACCAGCACGCGCTGGCCCTCGATGCCGCCGTCGGTGAGCACCGCGTGCAGCGCGGTGAGTGCCGGGATGCCCAGGCAGGCGCCGGCCTCGCCCGAGGTGCCCTCGGGCAGCGGCACGGCCTGCGCGGCCGGCAGCACGATGGCCTGGGCCGCGGTGCCGAAAGGCCGGCCCCAGGCGGCGTTCCACAGCCACACGCGCTGGCCGATGCGGGCCGGATCGACGCCCGCGCCCACGGCCTGCACCACGCCCATGCCGTCGCTGTGCGGCACGATGCGCGCAAAGGGCAGGGTGGGCCCGCGCGCGCCGGCACGGCTCTTCACATCCGACGGGTTCACGCCCGACCATTGCAGGCGCACCTTCACCTCGCCCGGGCCGGGCTCGGCATCGGGCAGTTCGCCCAGCATCAGCACCGAGTCGGCCGGGCCGGGTTGTTCGTAGTAGGCAGCGCGCATGGGCATCTCCGAAACCGGCATGTTCTTGATGCGGCGCATTGTCACCAGGCTTGCGGCCGCGCGGCCGTCACCTGCGGGATGCACGGGCCGGGCCCGGCATCCCGGGTTTCGCCTAGGATCGGGCCGATGAACGCCACCGTGTCACGCGAGCAAACCCTGGGCGAGGAACTTGCCAATGCCCTGAGCCATGGTCTGGGCTGCCTGCTGGCCGTGGCCTCGCTGCCCATCCTGGTGCATGCGGCGCTGCAGCGCGGCGGCGGCGCGGCGCAGGTGGTGGCGGCCAGCCTGTTTGCCGGCACGATGATCGTGCTGTACCTGGTGTCCACGCTGTACCACGCGCTGCCGGCCGGGCGTGCCAAGCACTGGTTCAACCGCATGGACCATGCGGCGATCTACCTCTTCATCGCCGGCAGCTACATGCCCTACCTGCTGGGCGTGTTGCGCGGCGCCTGGGGCTGGACGCTGTTCGGCATCGTCTGCAGCGCAGCGGCCTTCGGCATCGCGGCCAAGCTGTTCAACCGGCTGCGCCATCCGCTGTGGTCCACCGGGCTTTACGTGGCCATGGGCTGGGTGGCGCTGATCGCCGCGGCGCCGCTGGCGCAGCGCCTGCCGGGCGATGCGCTGGCCTGGCTGGTGGGCGGCGGCGTGGCCTACACGCTGGGCGCGGTGG
>CAYPDO010000923.1:0-1892 GCA_964409495.1 uncultured Bordetella sp. | reverse complement strand
GCGACCAACGTGATCGCCGAGGGCGAGGTGCTGCAGCTGATGAACATGCACGACCCCGATCTGGCGGTCGAGGACTACCTGCGCGTCATCCGCTACAAGACCGCCAAGCTGTTCGAAGCCAGCGCGCGCCTGGGTGCCGTGCTGGCCGATGCACCGCATGCCGTTGAAGAAGCCTGTGCCGACTACGGCCGCTCGCTGGGCACCGCCTTCCAGCTGGTGGACGACCTGCTCGACTACGAAGGCGACACCCATGCGCTGGGCAAGAATGTGGGCGACGACCTGCGCGAGGGCAAGCCCACGCTGCCCTTGCTGGTGGCCATGAGCCGCGCCACCGAGGACGAGCGGCAGATGATCCGCCATGCGATCGAGCATGGCGAGGTGGCCCGGCTCGACGACATCATCGCGCTGGTGCGCCGCACTGGCGCGCTGCAGGCCACGCGCGAGGCCGCCCGCACCCAGGCCGATCAGGCGCGCGATGCACTTTCCGCGCTGCCGCCTTCGAAGGCCAAGGATTTGCTGCTAGAATCATGTGCTCGGTCGGTGGAGCGATCCTCCTGACCGGCCGATGACAGATCCATCGCGATCGGTCATCACCGCCCGGCGGCCCGCTTCACGGCGTACAGGCCTGCCAACCAAGGGCACATCGGGGTGTAGCTTAGCCTGGTAGAGCGCTACGTTCGGGACGTAGAGGCCGGAGGTTCGAATCCTCTCACCCCGACCAGGTTTTTCGACGATCACAGTCTGCAGCCAGCGTTCATGGCCTGGCAGACCTCACCGTCATCACAACGGCCCGCCCAGCGGGCCGTTGGCGTTTTCGGGCATCCGTGAAGCTGCCGCCGCCCGCCTAAGCCTCGGCCCGCTCGCGCGCCAAGGCGCCCGCTGCGCTTGCGTTGCCACCATCGGTCGCGCCTGCTGCGGCCGTTGGCGTGGCCATGGGGTCGGCGGCTGGTGCCGCAGCGGCCACGTCGTGGACCTCATCGATACCGCCGGCGTCCGTTCCGGCCGCATCCACGCCCGGCAGCCACAGCGTGAACACCGCCCCGCCCTCGGGCCGGTTGTGGGCCAGGATGCGTCCGCCATGGGCCTTCATGATGCTGCGCGCGATGGTCAGGCCCAGGCCGGTGCCGCCCGCGCCGTCGCCGGTGCGGCTGGATTGCGTGAAGGGCTCGAAGATCGCCTCCAGTTCGGCGGGTGGCACGCCGGGTCCCTGGTCGATCACGCGCAGGCTCACGCCAACAGCGCCTGCGTCGCCATCGTCGCCCGCGTCTGCCTCCAGACTGACCGTGCCACCCGCAGGTGAAAAGCGCAGCGCATTGGCCAGCACATTGCGCAGCACCTGGGCGAAACGGAAGCGGTTCAGCCGTGCCTGCAGCGGCTGCGGCGGCAGCCGCAGCGCGATGCTGATCTGCTGCTGCTGGGCGATCGGGCTCAGCTCGTGCACCACCTCGGCGGCCAGCGCTCCCGGGTCGGCAGGTTCCAGCACCAGATCGGCCGTGGCACTGTCGAACTTGGAGATGTCCAGCACCTCGTTGACCAGGGTGAGCATGCGGTCGCCGGAGCGGTGGATGTCCTCCAGCACGCTGCGCAGGCGCTCGATGGGCATCGCCCGGTGCAGGGCCAGTTCCGAGAAGCCCAGGATGCTCTGCAGCGGCGTGCGCAACTCGTGGCTGACATTGGCGATGAATCCCGATTTCACCCGGTCGGAGGCCTCGGCCGCGTCGCGTGCATGGGCCATCGCGCGCTGCGCCTGCAGGAAATCGGTCACGTCATGGATGCTGCCCACCAGGCCTACCACCCGGCCATCGCGCTGGCGCAGCGCGATCTTGCTGATCTCCACGTCGCGTGTCTGGCCGTCGGCGCGCAGCAGTTGCAGGGCCTGGTGGCTGTCGGCC
>CAYPDO010000922.1:0-1894 GCA_964409495.1 uncultured Bordetella sp. | reverse complement strand
TCGCGCTGCCGTGTTCCTGACGCTGGCCTCGCCCGACTACGTGTTCCAGCCTTGAATTCACCGAAGAAAGCCTCGCGATGAACGAATCCCGCCGCGCCTTTCTGCGCGCCAGCGCCAGCCTGGCCGCCGCCACCCAGGGCATGGGCCGCCGCGCCGCGCCGCTGGCCATGAACCTGGCCGGCCTGGGTGCACTGGCCAACCTGGCCAGCAGCCAGGCCCAGGCCGCTACCACCAGCGATGGCTACAAGGCCCTGGTGTGCCTGTTCATGCAAGGCGGCAACGACAGCCACAACTGGGTGGTGCCCACCGATGCCAGCAACCACGCCACCTATGCCACCGCGCGAGGTGATCTGGCGGTGGCGCAATCCAAGCTGCAAGCCATCACCAGCAGCAGCCAGGGCAGCGGCCGCAGCTTTGGCATGCCGCTGGATCTGGCGCCGCTGCGCAGCTGGTACGAGGGCGGCCAGTGCGCCATCGTGGCCAATGTGGGCACGCTGGTGCGACCGGTCACCAAGGCCGAGTTCCAGGCCGGCGTGGGCCTGCCGGCCAAGCTGTTCTCGCACAACGACCAGCAGGCCACCTGGCAAAGCCTGCAGCCCGAAGGCGCCATCACCGGCTGGGGCGGGCGCATGGGTGATCTGCTGATGTCGGCCAACCAGCACCCGGTGTTCACCGCCGTGTCGGCCAGCGGCAATGCGGTGTTTCTGAGCGGCAGCAACGTCACGCAATACCAGGTGGGCACCAACGGCCCGGTGCAAATCAACGCTGCCCAGGCCGGCTGGCATGCAGGCTCGAACGCCGTGCCCGGCGCACTGCGCAGCCTGCTGGCCAGCGGCAGCAGCCCCAATGCCTTCCAGGCCGAGTATCTGAAGGTGGTGCAGCGCTCGCTGTCGTCCACCAGCACACTGCAATCGGCCATTGCCGGCACCGGCATTGCGGCCCTGCCCACGGCGGCCATCAGTCTGCCCAGCGGCGGCACGCTGACCCTGGCCAATGAAAACCTGGCCAAGCAGCTGCGCGTGGTGGCGCAGATGATTGCCGCCGGCCCGGCGCTGGGCATGCGCAGGCAGGTGTTCATGGTGTCGCTGGGCGGCTTCGACTGCCACTCGAACCAGCTGCGCGACCAGCCGCTGATGATGGCCCGCGTGGCGCAATCGGTGGACTGGTTCCTGGGCGCGATGCAGGGCGCCGGCATGCTGAACAACGTGGCGCTGTTCACCGCCAGCGACTTCGGCCGCACGCTGGTGAACAACGGCGACGGCTGCGACCATGGCTGGGGCAGCCACCATTTCGTGGCCGGCGGCGCCGTGAAGGGCCGCGAGATCTACGGCCGCTTCCCGGTCACCGCGCTGGGCACGGCCGATGACCTGGGCTCGGGCCGCCTGCTGCCCGGCACCAGCGTCACCCAGCTGGCCGCCAGCCTGGGCGGCTGGATGGGGCTGAGCAACAGCGAGCTGGCGCTGGCGCTGCCCAACCTGGGCAATTTCTCGGGGCGGCCTGCGCTGTTCTGACGCGGCTGCGGCAAACCGACAGCACCCCCCCAATCTGGGGGATCGAGTTTGAACTTGTGCTGAAACACCGCTTTGTGCGGGTTTGCGTTCACATGCACGCGGCACACTTTCGCCGCTGCGTCGGCCACCGATCGAGCTGGTCTGACCGCCTGTAATACCGGCATGCCGGGCGGCGGGCTGCTAGCACCTGGTTACAACTAGACGCTCCACTTGGACGTCAGGCTGTCGATAGACCAGCCAACGCCCAGCGCGCGTGAATCAGGGCTTCCTGGTTGCGCTGCATTGACCGCCCGACCCCGACCTCGACCCCTGGCCATGACCTCTTTGATCCGCCACCTGCTGCGTGGCAACTGGCAAGCCTTGCTGGCAGTGCTGATGCTGGC
>CAYPDO010000921.1:0-1896 GCA_964409495.1 uncultured Bordetella sp. | reverse complement strand
AGCTGTCGAAGGGGCTCTTGCGCACCAGGCGGTGCACGCCGGTCTCGGTGCGCAGGTGGCCGAAGGCGTAGTCGCCGTCCACCTTGATGGTGGCGCTCTTGATGCCGGCCACGTCGCCCGGCGTCTCGTCTTCCACCGTGGCCGAGAAGCCCTTGCGCTCGGCATATTTCAGGTACTGGCGCAGCAGCATGCCGGCCCAGTCGCAGGCTTCGGTGCCGCCGGCGCCGGCCTGGATGTCGATGAAGCAGTTGCTCGGGTCAGCGGGGTTGCTGAACATGCGGCGGAACTCCAGCCGCTCCACGGTTTCGCGCAGCGGCTGGGCATCGGCCTCGATGGTGGCCAGGCTGTCCTGGTCGCCCTCGGCCTTGGCCATCTCGTAGAGCTCGGCGTTGTCGGCCAGGTTGCTGGTGAGGTGGTTGATGGTCTCGACCACGTCTTCCAGCTGGCGCTTCTCGCGGCCCAGGTCTTGTGCGCGCTTGGGTTCGTTCCAGACGCTGGGGTTCTCCAGCGCGGCATTGACTTCGTTCAGCCGCAGTGCTTTGCGGTCGTAGTCAAAGATACCCCCGGAGCTGCTGGGTACGGGCGCTCAGATCGGCAAGCAGCGAGCCGATGGCGTTGATCTGTTCGGTGTCCATGAAGTGGCCTTGGTGCTGAAATGGCAGGCACGGATGACAAACGATGATTCTCGCATGCAGCCCGGGCCCGGCCACCGGTTTGCCACCCCCGCCACCCGGGATGCCCCTGGATGGTCTGCCGATGGCTTTGGGCATAGCATCGCGCCGCGCGCCAGCCGGGCGCCCGCCAAGATGCCCACTTCCGACAAGCACCGCCTGTACTGGCGCCGCGTCCTGCGGCTCACCCTGATGCTGCTGGGTGCCTGGTTCGTGCTCACCGTCGCGCTGTCGGTGTTTGCCCGCGAGCTGAGCTTCCAGCTCTTCGGCTGGCCGTTCAGCTTCTGGATGGCCTCGCAAGGCGCGCTGTTCGTGTTCTGCGGCCTGGTATGGGCCTATGCGCTGCTGATGGACCGGCTCGACGCCGAGCAGCGCACGCCGCGCGACGACTGACCCGGCCCTGTCACTTGCGCAGCGGCGCCGCGGCGGCGGCCTCCACCGGCTGGCCCAGGTTGCGCAGCACCTCGCGCACGAACTGCGCGCGGTCCTTCGGGTCGGCGATCTCGCGGTCGATGCGCAGCTTGTCGTTGCCCACCAGCTTGATGGCGCGGTTCTTCTGCACCAGCTCGATGATGCGCATCGCATCCACCGGCGGGTTGGGCCGGAAGGTGATGTTCATCAGCTTGGGGTTGGCGTCGATCTTCACCACGCCATAGGGCCGTGCCAGCACGCGCAGGCGGTGCGTGTCGAACAGCGTCTGGCCCTGCGGCGGCAGCTTGCCGAAGCGGTCGGTGATCTCTTCCAGCATGGCGTCCAGCTGCTCGGGCTTGGCAGCCGTGGCCAGGCGCTTGTAGAGGTTCAGGCGCACATGCACATCGCCGCAATAGGCGTCGGGCAGCAGGGCCGGGGCATGCAGGTTGACCTCGGTGGAACCGCCAAACACGCCGGTGGGGCTGAGCAGGTCGGGCTCCTGGCCGTTCTTCAGCGCGCGCACGGCCTCGGCCAGCATGTCGTTGTAGAGCTGGAAGCCCACCTCCATCATGTTGCCGCTCTGCTTCTCGCCCAGCACCTCGCCGCAGCCGCGGATCTCGAGATCGTGCATGGCCAGGTAGAAGCCCGAGCCCAGCTCTTCCATGCTCTGGATGGCGTCCAGGCGCTGCTGCGCCTGCTTGGTGAGCGTCTCGGTGTCGGGCACCAGCAGGTAGGCATAGGCCTGGTGATGGCTGCGGCCCACACGGCCGCGCAGCTGGTGCAGCTGGGCCAGGCCGAACTTGTCGGCGCGGCT
>CAYPDO010000920.1:0-1903 GCA_964409495.1 uncultured Bordetella sp. | reverse complement strand
TCGGGCCGCTTCGGGGGGGTCATAGGTTCTTCAGCCCTTGATGCCGCTGGATGCGGCGCTGTCGATGAAGTGCCGCTGCGCGGCGAAGAACACCGCCACGCTGGGCAGCAGGGCCACCACCGAGATGGCGATGGCGCTGGCCCACTCCACCTCTTCGGTGGCGCCGATGCTCATCTTCAGCGCCAGCGACACCGGGTACTTGGCCACGGTGCTCAGGTAGATCAGCGGGCTCATGAAGTCGTTCATCGTCCAGATGAACTGGAACACGATGACCGACACGATGGCCGGCTTGAGCATGGGCACCACCACGTGCCACAGCAGTTGCAGCGGGTTGCAGCCGTCAATCACCGCGGCCTCTTCCATGTCGCGCGGGATGCCGCGCAGAAACTGCACCAGCATGAACACGAAGAAGGTATCGGTGGCAAACGCCGACGGCACGATGATGGGCAGGTAGCTGTCGAGCCAGCCGAACTCGCGGAACATCAGGTACTGCGGAATGCGCAGGATCACGTGCGGCAGCATCATCGTGGCCACCATGATCGAGAACAGCGTCTTGCGGCCCCAGAACTCGAAGCGTGCAAAGGCATAGGCCACCAGCACGCAGCTGACCACCGTGACCACGATGCGCGGCACGGCGATCAGGAAGCTGTTGAGGAAGTAGGTGGCGAAGCTGAACTCGGTGCTGGTCTTCCAGCCCTTCACATACGACTCAAGGTTCCAGGTGGACGGCCAGAAGCCGGCCGAGCCGAAGATCTCGGCATTGCTCTTGAACGAGGCGCCCACCAGCCACACGATGGGGTAGAGCATCAGCACCGACACGCCGCCCAGCACCAGATAGCGCAGGGCGATCTGCAGCAGGGCCTTGCGCCGCGTGCGCGCGGCCTCCTGCGCCCCCAGCGCGGTGGCGGCCGGGTCCTGGGCGTCGAGCGACAGGCTCACTTGGCGCGCTCCTTCTCGCCGGCATAGAACACCCAGTAGCGCGAGCTCCAGAAGCTGATCGCGCTGAAGGCGCCCACCACGGCAAACAGCATCCAGCTCATGGCCGCGCCATAGCCGAGGTTGAAGTAGCGGAAGCTTTCTTCATAGATGTACAGGCTGAGCAGGTAGGTGCTTTGCAGCGGCCCGCCCTCGGTGACCATGTAGGGGCCGTTGAACTCCTGGAAGCCGTGCACCAGCTGCATGATCAGGTTGAAGAAGATCACCGGCGTGATCAGCGGCACCGTGATGCGCCAGAACTTGTGCCAGGCATTGGCGCCATCGAGCTCGGCGGCCTCGTACAGGCTGGCGGGCACGTTCTGCAGCGCGGCCAGGAAGATCACCATCGACGAGCCGAACTGCCAGGTGAACAGCAGCACGATGGTCCACATCGCGTAGTGCTCGTCGGCCAGCCACATCACCGGCTCCAGGCCGAGCGCCAGCAGCACCTGGTTGACCAGGCCGTTGCGCGCGAAGATGAAGCGCCACAGCACGGCCACGGCGATCGAGCCGCCCAGGATGGACGGCAGGTAGAAGGCCGCGCGGAAGAAGCCGATGCCGCGCAGCTTGTAGTTCAGCACATGCGCGATCAGCAGCGCAAAGCCCACGCGCAGCGGCACGGCCAGCGCCACGAACCACAGCGTGGCGCCCATGGCGTTGTGGAAGGCCGGGTCCTGCGCCAGCTGCACGTAGTTGTCCAGGCCCACGAGCTTTGGCGGCCGGAACACCTCGAACTGCGTGAAGCTGAGCGCAAAGCTCATCACGAACGGAAACAGCTTGAAGCCCAGCACGCCCAGCACGAAGGGCAGGGCGAACAAGAAGCCGACGCGCCGGTTCTCGTACATCGTCGCAGTCCTCGGTCAGCACCCAGCGGCCGCCGCGGAACCGGCTTCGCCGGGCCGCTGGCGGCGCCCCCCTGGGGGGGAGG
>CAYPDO010000919.1:0-1909 GCA_964409495.1 uncultured Bordetella sp. | reverse complement strand
CGATGAACTCGATGAGCCCCTCGAACATCTGCGCCTTGCTGGCGAAGTGGCGGTACAGCGCCGCCTCCGACACATCGAGCTTCGCGGCCAGCGCCGCGGTGGTGATGCGCTCGGCGCCGGGCTGCTCCAGCATGGCGGCCAGGGTCTGCAGGATCTGCACGCGGCGTTCGCCGGGGCGTGGGCGCTTGCGTGCCGGGGTGGCCGGCGTGGCCGAGGCGGCGGCGCCATCGGCGCCCATGCCGGCCAGGCCGCCGGCGCCCACCAAGGGGGCAAGCAACGCGGCTGCGCTGCCGGATGGCGCTTCGGGATCAGGCATCACGGCAGGAAGACGGCGGGGTCGGCAGCAGCGGGTGTCGAAGCATTCTGGCACAGCGCCCGGCCTGGCCCGGGAGCAGGAAAACACCGAGCGGCCGGCGCCGGCTCACGGGCGATGCGATGCAGTCAGCAACCGCCGTGCCTGCCGTTCATGCCCCCACGCCGGCACTGCCCCGGCGCAGCAGCGGCCGCAGGCCACGCACCACCTGGTCGACATAGGCCGGCCGCATCGACAAGCGCGCCACGCGCGGCCCCAGCGTGACGCCACGGCGCACGAAGCGCTGCATCCACACCGTGCCCATGCCCACGCGGCGGGCCGCCTTCTGGTGCTCGAGCGTGTCTTCCACCAGCACGCAGCGCTGCGGCGGCACGCGCAGGCGCACGGCCAGCGTGCGCAGCATGCGCGCATCGGGCTTGGGCCGCAGCTGGCCGAAGACGCGCATCTGGTCGATGCCGATCACGCCATCGAACAGCTGCGTGATGCCCAGCGCCGCCAGCACGCGCAGCGCATAGTGGCGCGGCGCATTGGTGAGGATGAAGCGGCGCCCGGGCAGCCGCGCCAGCGCGGCGAAATCATGGCGGTGGCCGGCCACGCGCTGTTCCAGCCCGGGCAGGCGGTGGGTGTCGTGCAGAAAGTGCATCGGCTGCACGCCATGGTGGCGCATCAGCCCGAGCAGCGTGGCGCCATAGCGGTGCCAGTAGTGGTGGTTGAGATCCTGCGCGGCCTGCGCATCGAGCTGCAGCGCCTGCGCGGTGTAGTCGCCCATGCTCTGGTGCAAGGCCTTGAACACCCAGGCGCCGGCATCGTGCAGGGTGTTGTCCAGGTCGAACAGCCACACACGGTCGGCGCCGCTTCGGGGGCGCGCCATTCAGTGGCTCTTGATCATCGTGCCAAAGGCCTGGTCCGACAGGATCTCCAGCAGCAGCGCGTGCGGCACGCGGCCGTCGATGATGTGCACCGCGTTGACGCCGCTCTTGGCCGCGTCGATGGCGCCGGCCAGCTTGGGCAGCATGCCGCCCGAGATGGTGCCGTCTTCCACCAGCTCGTCGATGCGGCGCGGCGTGAGCTCGGTGATCAGCTCGCCGGCCTTGTTCAGCACGCCACGGATGTTGGTCAGCATCAGCAGCTTCTCGGCGCGCAGCACGGTGGCCAGCTTGGCGGCCACCACGTCGGCATTGATGTTGTAGCTTTCGTTGCGCTCGCCAAAGCCGATCGGGCTGACCACCGGGATGAAGGCATCGTCCTGCAGCGCCTTGACCACGCTGGGGTCGATCGAGTCGATCTCGCCGACCTGGCCGATGTCGTGCTCCTTGCTGGGATCGTCCTTGTCCAGCATCTTGAGCTTCTTCGCGCGAATCATGCCGCCATCGCGGCCTGTCAGGCCCACGGCCTTGCCGCCGGCGGCGTTGATCAGGCCCACGATGTCTTGCTGCACCTCGCCGCCCAGCACCCACTCGACCACGTCCATGGTCTCTTCGTCGGTGACGCGCATGCCCTGGATGAAGGTGCCCTTCTTGCCGATCTTGGCCAGCGCCGAATCGATCTGCGGGCCGCCGCCGTGCACCACCACCGGGTTGATGCCCACCAGCTTGA
>CAYPDO010000918.1:0-1912 GCA_964409495.1 uncultured Bordetella sp. | reverse complement strand
GACCTTCGTCAAGGTCGTGGCCTGGTACGACAACGAGTGGGGCTACTCGAACAAGCTGCTCGAGATGGTGCGCGTGATGGCCGGCACCGCAGGCGAGGGCGTGCGATGAAGCTGCTGCACTTTGCCAAGGTGCTGGATTCGGGTTTTGCCGCCGGCAAGCGCGTGTTCATCCGCGCCGATCTCAACGTGCCGCAGGACGCCCAGGGCCGCATCACCGACGACACGCGCCTGCGCGCCGCCGTGCCCTGCGTCCAGCAGGCGCTGAAGGCCGGCGCGGCGGTGATGCTCACCAGCCACCTGGGCCGGCCCACCGAGGGCCAGTGGCGGCCCGAGGATTCGCTGGCGCCGGTGGCGCAGCGCCTGTCGGAGCTGCTGGGGCGCGAGGTGCCCCTGCACAGGCAGTGGCTCGACGGCGTGGCCGTGGCACCCGGCCAGGTGGCGCTGCTGGAGAACTGCCGCATCAACCCCGGCGAGAAGGCCGACGACGAGGCCCTGGCCCGGCGCATGGCCGCGCTGTGCGACATCTACGTCAACGATGCCTTCGGCACCGCCCACCGCGCCGAGGCCAGCACGCATGCCATCGCGCGTTACGCCCCCATCGCCTGTGCCGGCCCGCTGCTGGCGGCCGAGGTCACGGCCATCCGCCGTGCGCTGCAGGCGCCCAGGCGCCCGCTGCTGGCCATCGTGGGTGGCAGCAAGGTGAGCACCAAGCTCAGCATCCTGCAAAACCTGGCGGCCAAGGTGGATGGCCTGGTCGTGGGCGGCGGCATCGCCAACACCTTCATGCTGGCCGCCGGCCTGCCCGACGACCGCAGCCTGGCCGAGCCGGGCCTGGTGGACGAGGCGCGGGCGGTGATGGCCGCGATGAAGGCGCGCGGCGCCGAGGTGCCCATTCCCGAGGACGTGGTCTGCGCCAAGACCTTCGCCTCCGACGCCCCGGCCACCGTGAAGCCCGCCAACGAGGTGGCCGACGACGACCTGATACTCGACATCGGCCCGCGCACCGCGGCCGGCCTGGCCGGGCGCCTGCAGGCCGCCGGCACCATCGTCTGGAACGGTCCGGTGGGCGTGTTCGAGTTCGAGGCCTTCTCGCACGGCACCGAGACCCTCGCCCGGGCCATCGCCCAGAGCCCGGCCTACAGCCTGGCCGGCGGTGGCGACACGCTGGCGGCCATCGCGAAGTACGGCATCGCCGCCCAGGTGGACACCATCTCCACTGGCGGCGGCGCCTTTCTCGAATTGCTTGAAGGCAAGACGCTGCCGGCCCTGGCCATCCTGGCCGAGCGCGCCTCGCACTGATCCCCCCGAATGCCACACGGAGACCTTCCATGCCCCTGATCTCGCTGCGCCAACTGCTCGACCATGCCGCCGAGCACGACTACGGCGTGCCCGCCTTCAACGTCAACAACATGGAGCAGATCCAGGCCATCCTGCAGGCGGCCGAGGCCTGCAGCGCGCCGGTGATCCTGCAGGCCAGCGCTGGTGCGCGCAAATATGCCGGCGAGCCCTTTCTGCGCAAGATGGTCGAGGCCGCGCTGGAGCAGTACCCGCAGCTGCCGGTGTGCCTGCACCAGGACCATGGCGCCTCGCCCGCGGTGTGCCAGCAGGCCATCCGATCGGGCTTTTCCAGCGTGATGATGGATGGCAGCCTGCTGGCCGACCAGAAGACCCCCGCGCCCTACGACTACAACGTGGCCGTCACCGCCCGCGTGGTGGAGATGAGCCATGCGGTGGGCGTGAGCGTGGAGGGCGAGCTGGGCTGCCTGGGCAGCCTGGAAACCGGCCAGGCCGGCGAGGAGGACGGCGTCGGCGCCGCCGGCACGCTGGACCACAGCCAGCTGCTCACCGACCCGGCCCAGGCCGCCGACTTCGTGGCCGCCACCGGCGTGGACGCGCTGGCGATTGCCATCGG
>CAYPDO010000917.1:0-1912 GCA_964409495.1 uncultured Bordetella sp. | reverse complement strand
AGGCTGTTCGCGCGCGCCGGCACGCCCTTCTGCCCCGATCACAACCTGCCGTTGCAGGCGCAGAGCGTGGGCCAGATGGTGGACAGCGTGCTGGCCCTGCCCGAGGACACCAAGCTGATGATCCTGAGCCCGGTGGTGCGTGACCGCAAGGGCGAGTTCGTCGAGCTGTTCGCCGAGATGCAGGCCAAGGGCTATGTGCGCTTTCGCGTCGACGGCCACATCGTCGAGGCCACCGAGCTGCCCGCGCTGAAGAAGAACGAGAAGCACGACATCGACGTGGTGATCGACCGGCTCAAGGCCCGCCCCGATGCCAAGCAGCGCCTGGCCGAGAGCTTCGAGGCCGCGCTGCGCGCCGCCGACGGCCGCGCCATCGCCCTCGAGATGGACACCGGCAAGGAGCATCTGTTCTCCAGCAAGTTCGCCTGCCCGGTGTGCAGCTACGCGCTGGCCGAGCTGGAGCCGCGGCTGTTCTCGTTCAATGCGCCGATGGGCGCCTGCCCGCACTGCGACGGCCTGGGCCAGCAGACGGTGTTCGACCCCGAGCGGGTGGTGGCCTTTCCGTCGCTGAGCTTGGCCGGTGGCGCGGTGAAGGGCTGGGACCGGCGCAATGCCTACACCTTCAGCCTGCTGGAGAGCGTGGCCGCGCACTACGGCTTCGACATCGAGGCGCCGTTCGAGGAACTGCCCGAGAGCGCGCGGCACACGCTGCTGTACGGCTCGGGCGCCGAGGACATCGAGTTCATCTACCAGTCTGAGACCGGCAAGGGCAAGCCGCGCATGGTCAAGCGGGCGCATCCATTCGAAGGGATCATTCCCAACTTCGAGCGCCGCTACAAGGAGACCGATTCGGTCACCGTGCGCGAAGACCTCGCGCGCTACCAGGCCGCCAAGCCCTGCGTCCACTGCCACGGCACGCGGCTGCGCCGCGAGGCGCGCCATGTGTTCCTGGTGGGCACCGAAGGCACCGATGGCCGGCCGGCGGTGCCGCGCCAGGCCATCTTCGAGATCGAGCACGCCACGCTGGCCGAGGCGCTGGCCTATTTCGAGGCCCTGCAGCTCAGCGGCGCCAAGGCCGAGATCGCCGACAAGGTGGTGCGCGAGATCCGCGCGCGGCTGAAGTTCCTGAACGACGTGGGCCTGAACTACCTGAGCCTGGACCGCAGTGCCGACACGCTCAGCGGCGGCGAGGCCCAGCGCATCCGCCTGGCCAGCCAGATCGGCAGCGGCCTGACCGGCGTGATGTATGTGCTGGATGAACCCAGCATCGGCCTGCACCAGCGCGACAACGAGCGGCTGATCGGCACGCTGCGCCACCTGCGCGATCTGGGCAACAGCGTGCTGGTGGTCGAGCACGACGAGGACATGATCCGCGCCGCCGACCACGTGATCGACATGGGCCCCGGCGCCGGCGTGCACGGCGGCCGCGTGATCGCCCAGGGCACGCCCGAGGTGGTGGCGGCCCATCCCGACAGCCTGACCGGGCGCTACCTGTCGCAGGTGCTGCGCATCGAGGTGCCGAAGCAGCGGCGCGCCTGGACACCGGCACCGCCCCCCGCACCGGCGGCGCCCGAGCCTGCAGCGCCGCGCAAGCGCCTGCCCGACGGCAGCTGGCCTGCCTTCCAGCAGAGCACGGCCACCTCGCTGCGCATCGTCAATGCCCGTGGCAACAACCTGAAGGGCGTGACGGTGGAGATTCCGGTGGGCCTGCTCACCTGCGTGACCGGCGTCTCCGGCTCGGGCAAGAGCACGCTGATCAACGACACGCTGTATGCCGCGGTGGCCAAGAAGCTCTACCAGAGCCACACCGAGCCCGAGGCGCACGACGAGATCGAGGGTCTGGACGCCTTCGACAAGGTGATCAACGTCGACCAGAGCCCGATCGGCCGCACGCCGCGCAGCAACCCGGCCACCT
>CAYPDO010000916.1:0-1923 GCA_964409495.1 uncultured Bordetella sp. | reverse complement strand
GGCGAAGTTCGAGCCGGCGGTCGGGCTGTAGCCGTCCGGGCGGGTGCCGGCACTACAAGCGCAGCAAGGCCAGGCCCTTGAGGTACTCGCCCTCGGGAAACTCGATCGTCGTCGGGTGGTCGCAGGCGCCTTCCAGGCGCTGCAGGATGGTGGCATTGACGCCCGCATCCAGCCCGGCGCTGGCCACGATCTTGTGGAACAGCTCGGCACCCACGCCACCCGAGCAGCTGTAGGTCATCAGCAGGCCGCCGGGGGCCAGCAGCTTCAGGCCCAGGCGGTTGATGTCCTTGTAGGCGCGCGCGGCGCGCTCGGCATGGGCCGCGCTGGGCGCGAACTTGGGCGGATCCAGCACGATGGCGTCGAACTGCCGGCCATCGGCCAGTGCCTGGCGCAGGAAGGCATTGACGTCGGCATCGGCGAAGGCATGCGCGGCGTCGTCAAAGCCGTTGCGGCGCAGGTTGTCGCGCGCGCGCTCGAGCGCCGGGGCCGATGAATCCACCGTGGTGACATGGCCCGCGCCGCCGGCCAGCGCCGCCACGCTGAAACCGCCGGTGTAGGCATAGCAGTTCAGCACCGTGCGGCTGCCCAGCTGGCGCACCAGCTGCGCAAAGCGGTGGCGGTTGTCACGCTGATCCAGGTAGTAGCCGGTCTTGTGGCCCTGCGCCACATCCAGGCCCAGCGTCCAGCCATGCTCGGTGATGACCAGCTCGGTGGGGCCCTCGCCGCGCAGCCAGCCGGCGCGCGGCGCCAGCCCCTCCAGCTTGCGCGCGCTGGTGTCCGAGCGTTCATACAGGCGCTGCAGACCGGTGATGCGCAGCAGCGCATCGGCAATCACTGCTCGCCAGCGCTCGGCCCCGGCGCCCAGAAACTGCGCGCTCAGCGTGTCGCCATACTGGTCAACGATCAGGCCCGGCAGACCGTCGGCCTCGCCATGCACCAGGCGCACACCATCGCTCTGGACGGCCAGACGGCCGCGCAGCGCGATGGCGCGCTGCAGGCGGTGCTCGAAGAAGCCCTCGTCGATGGCTTCGGCCTCGTCGAAGCTCCAGGCGCGCACGCGGATGCTGGAGCTGGGGCTGTAGGCACCCCAGCCGAGAAAGCGGCCATCGGCGGCCTCCAGCCGCACCGTGTCGCCGCTCTCGGCCATGCCCTGCGAGATGCTGCCCTGGAACACCCAGGGATGGCGGCGCTGCAGCGAGCGCTCCTTGCCGTCGCGCAGTCGGATGGTCTTCATGTCAGTTCCGCCCGGCTGCCCGAAGGCATTGACGTGCCCCCTCGGGGGGCAGCGAACGAAGTGAGCGTGGGGGTTTCATTTCAGCGGTCTATTTCTTCTTGGCCCGCGGATGGGCGGCGTCGTACACCTTGGCCAGGTGCTGGAAATCGAGCTTGGTGTAGACCTGCGTGGTGCTGATGCTGGCGTGGCCCAGCAGTTCCTGCACGCCACGCAGGTCGCCACTGCTTTGCAGCAGGTGCGAGGCATAGCTGTGGCGCAGCATGTGCGGGTGCACGCCGGTGGGCAGGCCGGCGGCCTGGCCGATGGCCGTGAGCCGCGTGCGCACCTGGCTGCTGCTGAGCCGCGTGCCGTGCCGGGTGACGAACAGCGCCGGCTCCTCGGGCGGCGCCATCTGCGCGCGCACCGCCAGCCACGCCGCCAGGGCCTCGAGCGCCTTGCGGCCCACCGGCACGCTGCGCCGCTTGCTGCCCTTGCCCAGCACATGGGCCGTGCCATCGGCGCAGTCGATCCAGCCGGCGGCCAGCGGGCCGGGCTGGGCATCCAGGCCCACCAGCTCGCCCACGCGCAGGCCGCAGCCGTACAGCAGCTCGACCACGGCATGGTCGCGCGCCGCCAGCACCGGGTTCTCGGTGGGCACCGGCTGGTCAGCCAGGGCCATGGCCTGGTCGACCGACAGCGCCTTGGGCAGC
>CAYPDO010000915.1:0-1926 GCA_964409495.1 uncultured Bordetella sp. | reverse complement strand
GCCTGCTGGGCAACGCCCAGGCGCGCGACGTGGCCGAGGCGCTGGACAACCCCGCGCGCTTCCTGCGCCGCAGCGCCAGCCCGCGCCGCGCACAGCAGGAGCTGCGCCTGCTGGCGCTGATGCGCCTGGCCGCCAACGAGCATGAATCCGCGGCCCAGATGCTGGGCGACGAAGGCCTGACGCCCGCGCAGGCCGCCTGGGGCTGGGCCTACACCGCACGCCAGGCCGCGTTCAAGCTGGCGCCCGAGGCGGTGGATCACGCCCAGCGCGCGGTGAACCTGCTCGACCGCCAGGTCAAGGGCGACGCGGCTCGCCAGCCCGGCTGGACCGACGAGACCCTGGGCTGGAACCTGCGCGCCGCGCTGCGCAGCCGCCAGGACGGCCGCTGGGCGCTGGTGCTGCGCCTGTTCGACAGCCTCAGCCCCGCCGGCCAGAAAGACCCCACCTGGCAGTACTGGCGCGCCCGCGCGCTGGCCGCCACGGCCAAGGAGGGCGCCGACGGCGAGGCCCAGCGCGCCGAAAGCCAGCGCCTGTTCGACAGCCTGAGCACCGAGCCGCACTTCTATGGCCAGTTGGCGGCCGAGGCCCTGGGCCGCCCGGCCCTGCTGCCACCGCGCCCGGCCGCGCTGACGCCCACCGAGCGCGAGGCCGCGCGCAGCCACCCCGGCCTGCAGCGCGCGCTGCTGCTGGTCAACCTGGGCCTGCGCGACGAGGCGCGGCGCGAGTGGAACTTCTCGCTGCGCGGCATGGACGACCGCGCGCTCAACGCCGCCGCGCGCCTGGCCTGCGAGGCTGCCGACTGGCAGCTGTGCATCAACACCGCCGAGCGCACGCGCGGCGATGTCGACATCACGCTGCGCTACCCCACGCCCTGGGCCGACCAGATCCGCAGCGCCGCCGCGGCGGCCGGGCTGGACGCGCCGCTGGTCTTCGGCCTGATCCGGCAGGAGACACGCTTCATGCCGCAGCTGAAATCGCATGTGGGTGCCAGCGGCCTGATGCAGGTGATGCCGGCCACTGCGCGCTGGACGGCCAAGAAGATCGGCATGGACTGGAGCCGGCCCGAGCTGATCACCGATCCGCTCACCAACCTGAAGCTGGGCACCAGCTACCTAAAGCTGGTGCTCGACGACCTCAGCGGCTCGCAGGCCATGGCCGCCGCCGCCTACAACGCCGGCCCGGGCCGGCCGCGCCGCTGGCGCGAGGGCGGCACGCTGGAGGCCGCCGCCTGGACCGAGAGCATCCCGTTCCACGAGACGCGCGATTACGTCAAGCGCGTGCTGTCGGCCGCCGCGGTGTACGACAGCCTGCTCGAAGGCAAGCCGCTGGCCCTGCGCCCGCGCCTGGGCCAGACCATCGCCCCGCGCGATGCCGCCGCGCCCGCCCCGAACACCGAACTGCCGTGACACACCCCAAGCATTCGCGGGCCGCGCGCCGGGCCGCCCCCAGGCCGGCCGTTCGCCGCATGCGGCTCACCCCGTCAGGGGATCGTCCTGTGTACCCACGGGACCAGGGGGCGACATGACACCCCGCCGCATCGTCATCACCGGCGGCTCGGGCTTTGTCGGCCGGGCGCTGTGCGAGCGCCTGTCCACCGCCTGGCCGGGCTGCCGCCTGGTGGTGCCCACGCGCCACCTGCCCAACGCCAAGAGCGTGCAATCGCTGCCCACGGTGGATGTGCTGCGCTGCGACGTGCACCAGCCCACCGAGCTGGCCGCGGTGCTGCAGGGTGCCGACGCGCTGGTGCACCTGGTGGCCGTGCTGCACGGCGACGCCGCGCGCTTTGACCGCGTGCACGTGGCCCTGCCGCGCACGCTGGCCGCGGCGGCGCGCACCGCCGGCATCCACCGCGTGGTGCATGTCAGCGCGCTGGGCGTGGCCGCCGATGCGCCGTCGAACTACCTGCGCTCAAAGGCGGCCGGCGAG
>CAYPDO010000914.1:0-1927 GCA_964409495.1 uncultured Bordetella sp. | reverse complement strand
GTCGAGGCCGTGGTCTTTCAGGTAGCTGGGCATGTGCACGCCGATGAACACCACCTGGAAGCCGCAGACGAAGTAGCCCGCCATCAGCCAGCGGAAGCTGGGGTAGGCAAAGGCCTCGCGCACCGCCGCGCCCACGCTCTGGTGGCTGGCGGTGGCGGCCATCGGCGGCTCCTTCAGGCCGCGCGCCAGCGGCAGCATCAGCAGCGCCATCGCACCCAGCACGAACAGCGCCTGCTGCCAGCCCAGGCCGCGGATCAGCCCGCTTTCCACCGGCACCATCAGGAACTGGCCGAAGGAGCCCGCAGCGGCGGCGATGCCCATGGCCCAGCTGCGCCTGTCGGCCGGCACGTTGCGGCCGATCACGCCGTAGACGATGGCATAGGTGCAGCCCGCCTGCGCCGTGCCCACCAGCAGGCCGGCCGCGCCGGTGAAGGCCAGGCCGGTGGTGGCCAGGGCCATCAGCACCAGGCCGGCGGCATACAACAGCGCCGCGGTCTGCAGCACGCGGTAGGCACCAAAGCGGTCGGCCAGCATGCCGGCGATCGGCCCGGCCACACCCCAGGCGATGTTCTGCACCGCCATCGCGAACGAGAAGGTCTCGCGCGTCCAGCCGCGTTCCATCGTGATCGGCTGCAGCCACAGGCCGAAGCCGTGGCGGATGCCCATGCTCAGCGTGACCACCATGGCACCGCAGACCAGCACCTGGGCCAGCGACAGGCTGGGTGGCGACGCTGCGCCGCGGGCCGCTGCGAGGGGTTCTGACATGCGGCCACTGTACCGACAACTGCCCGGGGTCTGCAGCGCCGGGGTGATGACGCCCGGCCGGCGGCAGCCCGCGGCATGCCGAAATCTGGGTATTCGACAGTGAAAACTGGGTGCCAGCACCGCTGGCCCGGGCCAGGCTGCTGGGCATCATCACCAGACGGAGCCACCCACCGGGGCAGGCCGTGTCGAGGAGTGATGAGCATGAGATCCAACCCATTTCGCCAGCCGGCGATCGCTTCGCTGATGGCCGCCGCCCTGCTGGCCGCCGCGCCAGTGCATGCGGCGCTTGACCTGTGGGGCGCCCAGGCCTCGGGCCATGCCAGCCTGTGTGCCGGTGGCTTGTGCGATGGCTCGGTGCTCGAGCGCGACCTTGACGGGCCGCGCGGCCTGTTCGAGGCCGGCGCGGCCTTGTCAGACGATGTCAAGCTGCTGCATCCGGCCATCGACTACCAGGCCCAGGCCTCGCTGGTGGGCACGCTGGATCTGCCCGAGCTCAAGGCCATGGCCGTGGCCGACAGCACGACGCGCTACTCGGTCGGGGCCACGGCCAAGGCCTTCCAGGGCTATCTGTACGAGGGCGCCGAGGCGGTGGATGTGTCGCTCGATGTGTTTGTCAACGGCACGCTCAGCGGCAATGCCAGTCTGTCTGGCTTCGTGAACGTGTACGACGCCACGCGCTACGACCCGCTGCTGCCGAACCAGTCGCGGCTGGGCAACACCTTCTTCCTGTGGTCGACCGCATCGCAGGCGGCGCCCGGCCCGCTCAGTTTCACGCTGCAGCCCGGGGCGTCGGTGTACCTCGAGGCCGTGCTGTCGGCCAGCGTCGACAGCCGCAACGGCCAGCCCTCGGTGTCGGATGCCTTTCACACCATGAGCGTGGCCTTTCGCCAGCCGCCTGCCGCGCTGACGCCCGCCACGCAGCTGCCGGCGGTGCCTGAGCCTGGCAGCGCCGCTCTGATGCTGGCCGGCGCCAGCTGGCTGGCCTGGCGCCTGCGCCGCCGTTCCTGACATCGCGGGCTGCGGGTGTGGCCGCGGTGCCTAGAATCCCGCGCCATGGCAACCCCACCCAAGCAAGGCAGTTACGGCGAAGCCTCGATCCGCGTGTTGAAGGGCCTGGAGCCCGTCAAGCAGCGGCCGGGCATGTACACGCGCACCGACAACC
>CAYPDO010000913.1:0-1927 GCA_964409495.1 uncultured Bordetella sp. | reverse complement strand
CACGAACCTGCTGCGCGGGCACATCTCGGGTCTGCGCTGCTCGCCGTACGGGTGTACGGCTGAGCGGCTCAACCCAAGCTGAGCCCGCTCGCGACGGTTCGTGCACACCTGGCGCGTTGTCAGGAAAGGGGCGCTGCGGCGCCCCTTGTTCATGGCCTCAGCGCAGCTGCCCCAGCGCCCACTGCAGCGCGCGGGCGTCGCTGCTGGCGCGGTGGCGGGTGATGCCCAGCGTGGGAAAGGCCTGGCGGCGCAGGCGGTCGAGGTCGGGCAGGCGCTGCACATCCAGCAGCTTGCTCACGGCTTCGACGCGAAATTTCGGCACCAGCGCCGCGGCATCGAACAGGCGGGCGATCCACGGGTAGTCGTGGCCCCAGGCGTCGGTGTAGACGGTCAGGCCGGCCAGGTCGGTGTTCAGCCGCTGCGCCACCTCGGCCAGCGGCCGGCCGTGGCTGGCCAGCATGCTGCGGCTGATGCCGTGCACCTGCTCGGCGCCGGCATCCCAGTGCTGCCAGTCGGCCGCAGGTTTCACCAGCGTGCACCAGGCGCGGCCGTCGGCATGGGCGTAGCCCACCTCGATGGGATAGCTGCCGCGCCCGAAGCCCGAGGCCTCGATGTCGATCACGCAGGGGGCTGGGTCAGCGGCGCGTTGCATGGGGCCCAACGATAACCCGGCCATCGCACGGCGCGCCAGAAACGGCTCAGCCCTGCAATGCAGGGCTGAGCATGGGGTGGCCGCAGCGGGCCGCGAGGCCGGCGCGCAATGGGCGTTCAGCCCCGCCTGCGCCGGCGCAGGCCGGTCACTTGATCGACAGCACCCAGGTCACCAGCTGCTTGGCCTCGTCGGCGCTGACTTGCGGGTTGGCCGGCATCGGCACCTGGCCCCAGGCGCCCACGCCGCCCTTCTGCACCTTCTCAGCCAGCTTGGCGGCGGCGTCCTTCTGACCGGCGTACTTGGCGGCAACGTCCTTGAAGGCGGGGCCGACCAGCTTCTTGTCGGTGGCGTGGCAGGCCATGCAGCTCTTCTTGTTGGCCAGGTCCTGGTTGGCGAAGGCGGGCGCGGCCAGCGTGGCGGCGAAGGCGGCGGCGATCAGGGCAAACTTTTTCATGATGTCCTTTCGGTGGATCAGGGTCGGGCAGGGCTAAGCTACAGTCTCCGCAACGGATTCTAGGGCCCGCTGGTTGACGCGGGCCTGTCGGCGGCCGCGCCGTTGTGAAGAGGTCACGCGATGTACCTGGTCCTGTTGGGCGTGCTGCTGGTGGCGCTGAAGCTGGTGGGCATGCAACCGGTCTGGGGCTGGCCCTGGTGGGTGGTGCTGGCACCGTTTGGCCTGGCGGCGCTGTGGTGGGCCTTTGCCGACCAGACCGGCATCACCCAGCGCTACGCCATGCGCCGCGAAGAGGAGCGGGTGCGCCGCCGCCGCGATGCCCAGGCCGAGCACCTGGGCCTGAAGCCGCGCAGCGGCGATCGCCCCCGGCGCTGAGCCCGCGGCGCTGCCGCGGCCTTGCGCTGCGGCGACAATCGCCCCCCCGATCCACCCGCCACCTGCAATGTGGCCCTGGCCAAGGCTGCCAGAGGCCCGGAGAAAGCCGTTCCGATGCTCGTGCATCCGCAGTTCGACCCCATCGCCCTGGCCCTCGGCCCGGTGCAGATCCACTGGTACGGCCTGACCTATCTGGTGGCCTTTGCGCTGTTCATGCTGCTGGCCGCCGCGCGCGTGCGCCAGCCCTGGTATGCCCACGCCGGCTGGACCCGGCGTGACGTGGAAGACCTGCTGTTCTGGGGCGTGCTGGGCGTGGTGCTGGGCGGGCGCATCGGCTATGCGCTGTTCTACAAGCCCGGCTACTACCTGGAGCACCCGCTGGAGATCGCTGCGGCGAGGCCGACCTGTACCCGCGTCTTGGCCGCACGATGGAATGGGATACGGCT
>CAYPDO010000912.1:0-1930 GCA_964409495.1 uncultured Bordetella sp. | reverse complement strand
GCACCGTGGCGTGCCGTGGGCCACATGCGGATGCCGAGCGGAATGACTGACTTCAGCCGGCCGCATGCGCAAACCGTGCCGCCAAGCCGTGCCCGGGTGTCTGGCGCAACGAAACTGCGCTGGCGAGGAGCGCAGGAGGCGTGGCGGCGGGCGTGAGCCCGCATCGACCCTCTGACTCGCATCGCCTGTTCGAGCACAGTGAGCGCCAGCGAACGGCGCGAGTTGCGATGCGCCGCCACGCCTTCGAGCACCGCAGCGAAGTCCGATGCGCAGCATCGGACCAGCGCAGTTGAGCGGCGCCGGACACCCGGGCACGGCTTTGCCCGCTCAACCCCCGGCAAGCCAAAGCCAGAACCAAAACCAAAACCAAAAAAACAATCTACCGAGCCGAAGGCCGACGAGCCAACCCGAAGCACACCACCGCCACCAAGCCCAAAAGACAAAGCGCCAACAGCAAACCCCGATACCCACCCAACCACACCAGCAGGCCCGAAGCCGCAACGGGCGCAAACGCCCGGCTCACCGCCCCGATGCCGCCCATCACGCCGCCAATCCGGCCGATGTGCGCACGGCCGAAATACTGCGGCACCAGCGCCCCGCGCACGATGGTCACCAGGCCATTGGCAATGCCGAAGGCCAGTGCGAACAGCAGCCACGCCACCCAGCCCGAACCCAGCGCCAGCAGCGCGTACGACAAGGGCAGCGTCAGCAGCACGCCCACACCCACCACCCGCAGGCTCCAGGCACGGCCGGCAAACATGTACAGCAGCCGCCCCGCCACCTGCGCCGGGCCGATGACCATCAGCACCTTCACGGCCTCGGCCTCGGTGGCGCCGCGCTCGGCAAAGGCCGGCATCACATGCGACCAGAAGGCCGATTGCGAAAAGGCGTACAGCGTGAAGCACAGCGTCAGCAGCCAGAACGCGGCATGGCGCAGCGCCTCGTGCAAGGTGCAGTCGGCGCGCGCATCGGCGCGCTGCGGCGCGGCCACCACCATCGGCCCGCGCAGCGCCCAGGCGTGCAGCGGTGCCACCACCGCCAGCATCACCACCGCCAACACTTGCAGCGTGCCGCGCCAGCCCCACTGCAGCAGCCAGGCCGTGGTGGGAAAGCTCAGCGTGCTGGCAAAGCCGCCCAGCAGCGTGAGCACCGTGATGCCGTGCGCGTAACGCTCGGGGTAGCGCTTGGTCAGCACCGCAAACGCCGGCTCGTACAGCGTCATCGCCATCGCCGCGCCCAGCAGCACCCACACGGCATACAGCATCCAGGGCGCGCTCACCTGGCTCCAGCCCAGGCAGCCCAGGCCAGCCAGCACCGCGCCGGTCGTCATCACCAGGCGTCCGCGCCCGGCATCGATGGCCGCGCCCACCGCATAGCCCGTCAGGCCACTCACGCCCAGGCCCAGCGTGAACGCGCCCATCAGCGTGGCCTGCGGCCAGCCCAGCTCACGCCCCATCGGCAGCACCAGGCTGGAGAAGGTGTAGAACAGCACCGCCCAGGCCAGCACCTGGCCCACGGCCAGCGCCGACACGGTGGCGGCATAACCGGGACCTGCGGTCTCGTCGGTCAATGGTGTTCCGCCAGGCGGATCGGCAAACGGGTTCATCTGCCTCGATTATCTGGATGCCCGCTTGTCGCCGCAGGGACAAAGCAGAATCGAACGATCGTGCTAAAAATCCGCTGTTGTGTGCAGACCAGCTGTTCCGCTGTGCGCACGCCCCATTCGTCGGCCTCCGCCGACCCCCCGCACGCCCAGGAGACACGTTCACCATGGACCTGAACTTCACCCCGGAAGAACTCGCCTTCCGCGCCGAGATCCGGCAATGGGTGGCCGAGAACCTGCCCAAGGACTTGAGCCACAAGGTTTTGAACTCGCTGCGCCTGTCGCGTGACGACATGCAGCGCTGGGCCAAGATCCTGGGCGCCAAGG
>CAYPDO010000911.1:0-1931 GCA_964409495.1 uncultured Bordetella sp. | reverse complement strand
TGGTCTGGATGTGGAAGAAGTTCTTCGGCAGCTGCTTGTAGCTGCGCAGCTCCTGCCGGGCGATGTCGGTGACCACCTCTTCGCTGGTGGGCTGGATGATGAAGTCGCGCTCGTGGCGGTCCTTCACGCGCATCAGCTCGGGGCCCATGCTGTCGAAGCGGCCGGTCTCCTGCCACAGCTCGGCCGGCTGCACCACGGGCATCAGCAGTTCCACCGCGCCGGCGCGCACCATCTCTTCACGGATGATGGCCTCCACCTTGCGGATCACGCGCAGGCCCATCGGCATGTAGTTGTAGATGCCGGCGCCCAGGCGCTTGATCATGCCGGCACGCATCATCAGCTGGTGGCTCACCACCTCGGCATCGGCGGGGGCTTCCTTCAGGGTGGCAATGAAGAACTGGGAGGCTTTCATGGGCGCGGTCTTGGCGGCCCTGGCAGCGGGCCGTGGTGGCGGGCCGTGTCGCGGCGAGCTTGCCGCCTGGCACCTGATGAATGCGACCGGCCGGGGTACCCATGCGGGTTAGCGAGGGTTCGCTGGCCCTGTGACGCCGGTGCAATAATGAAATCAATTCAGATATCGGGGTTTGATTATGCTCGACAGGGAAGGCTTCAGGCCCAACGTCGGCATCATCCTGCTCAACGCGCGCAACCAGGTGTTCTGGGGCAAGCGGCTTCGCACCCACTCGTGGCAGTTCCCGCAGGGTGGCATCAAGTACGGTGAGACGCCTGAGCAGGCCATGTTCCGCGAGCTCCACGAAGAAGTGGGCTTGCGGCCCGAGCATGTGCGCATCCTGGCCCGCACGCGCGACTGGCTGCGCTACGAGGTGCCGGACCACTTCATCCGCAAGGACGCTCGGGGCCACTACCGCGGCCAGAAACAGATCTGGTTCCTGCTGCGCCTGACGGGCCGCGACAGCGACCTGGACTTGCGCGCCACCGACCACCCCGAGTTCGACGCCTGGCGCTGGAACGAGTACTGGGTGCCGCTGGACATGGTGATCGAGTTCAAGCGCGGCGTCTACGAGATGGCCTTGACCGAGCTGGCGCGTTTCCTGCCCCGCACCGACCAGCGCAACCGTTTCCTGCGCCAGGGCCATCGCCCGCGCGAGGGCGATCATCTGCACCACATCCCGACCGCCGACGGCCATGGCATGGAACTGCCGCCGGGCGCCAGCTTCGACCCGGATCCCCAGTCCTCTGCATCCGGTGAGTCAGGTCACACCGAGCCCCAGGGCCAGTAGTTCGCAGATCGAAACTTGCGGAGAAACCGCAACGAGCGGCCCGAGCGCAAGACGGCCGGAGCACAGCAGGTTGATTCGCAAGTTTCAGCGCATCAGGACCAGGTTATCCCTGTGCACCATCTCGTGCTCGGCGGTGTAGCCCAGCAATTTTTCGAACTCGCCCGAGGGCTTGCGGCACAGCAGGCGCGCCTCGGAGCTGGCGTAGTTGGCCAGGCCGCGCGCGATCTCGGCGCCCTGTTCGTCACGCACGGCAATCACCTCGCCGCGGGAAAACTCGCCTTCCACAGCCGTCATGCCGATGGGCAGCAGGCTCTTGCCCTCTTCCACCAGCTTGCGGGCGGCCCCGGCGTCCACCACCACGGCACCGCGCAGCTGCAGGTGGTCGGCCATCCATTGCTTGCGCGCCTGGGTCTTGGCGGTCTGGGCCACCAGCAGGGTACCGATGGATACACCCTGCACCAGACGCACCAGCGCATCGGGTTCACGTCCCCAGGCGATCACGGTGGAGGCGCCCGAGCCGGCTGCGCGCTTGGCCGCCAGGATCTTGGTGATCATGCCGCCCTTGCCCAGGCTGGAGCCCGCCCCCCCGGCCATGGCCTCCAGTGCCGGGTCACCGGCCTGGGCCTCATGGACAAACTGCGCGGCCGGGTCCTTGCGCGGGTCGGCGGTGTACAGGCCCTTCTGGTCGGT
>CAYPDO010000910.1:0-1932 GCA_964409495.1 uncultured Bordetella sp. | reverse complement strand
CGGCCTTCGTGGATCATGCGCGCAAAGGCCTGGGAGCCGGTTACTTTGGTGCGCTCGCCTATGTTGACGAACAGCGACCCCGCGTCAAGCGTCCCCGGCTCCTGGCCGGACAGGCGCATCGGGGCGACGGGGTGGGGGGTGGCAGCGGTGGTCATGGCGGCGGGCGTGAGGAACTCGGACTGCGCCCGGCTCACCCGGGACGCTACGTGCTTACAGCGTGGGGTGAGCGCCGTTGCCGTCGCATGCGCCCTGCGGCGCCGCGGTCCCGAGCCTGGCGGCGGGTTCAGGGCTGAACCGCCGTCGCAACGCTCCTCGGGAAGGCCCGCATTCTAGGGGTCTGCCTTGAGGCCCGTGCGGCCGGTGCGGCAACGCCAGCGCCCGGCGCGTGGCATTTGCCGTGCCGGCGTGGCACGTCCCACCATCAGGGGAGCGCAGCGCGCGCGCCCACCGCCACCCGCACGGGCCGGCCACGGCGCATGCGCACAATGGCCGCGCCCGCCGTCGCCCGGCCGGCCCACTGGGGAGCCCATGAGCCTGATCGCCACGCTGGCGCGCCGCGCCAGCCCACACCTGCCACACCGGCCGCGAACCGCCGCAGGCTTGCTGCCCGGCCTGCTGGCCCTGGCCTGCGGCCTGTGGGCCGCCACCGCGGCGGCGGCCGCCCCCGCGCGCCAGCCGCGCATTGCCGAGGTGCGGCCCGAGGTGGGCGCCGCCGTCGGCGAGCGGCCGGTGTTCGCGCTGCGGCCATCGGCCCCGCTGGCCAGGCCGCCGCGCGCGGTGTGCGATGTGTGGGGGGTGCGCTCGGCCGTGCCGGTGCAGGTGCTCACCGGCGCCGAACGCCGCGAAGCCCTGCGCACGCTGGGCCTGGCCACGGCCGAGGCCGATGCCCAGGGCTGGATCACCCTGCGCTGCCAGACCCGCCTGCCCGATGGCACGGCCGCCTCGCTGCGCTGGCTGGCCCCGGTGCGCAGCGATGCCGCCGCCACGCCCGGCATCGACACCTGGCAGGGCCAGCGCTTCGACTACAGCGTGCGTGGCCGCTGGCCGCTGTCGGTGCTGTGCAACCGCAGCAATGCCGCCGCCGGCTGCAATCCACTGGAGCCGGTGCGCCTGCAGTTCACGCAGCCGGTGCAGCGCGCCGATCTGGCCGGGCTGCAACTGCGTGGCGCCGATGGCCGCAGCATCCGCCCCGCGCTGACCCCGGCCGATGCCGACCCCGTGGCCGCCGAAGTGCTGGACCAGATCGCCTTCAGCGGCCTGCAGCCTGGCCAGTCGTACACCGTGCACTGGCCCGCGCGGCTGCGCGCTGCGAACGGTGATGACCTGCTGGCCGGCCTGCGCGCCCACCCTGGCGAGACCCTGCAGGTGCACATGGGCCCGCTGCCGCCACTGGCCAAGTTCGGCGCCGGCTTCGGCATTGCCGAGCGCGCGCTGGGCGGCGTGGTGCCGATCACCGTGCGCGGCGTCGAAGGTGCGCCGCAGGCCAGCCGCGTGACGCTGCGCACGCTGCGCATCACGGACGAAGCCGGCATCATCGAGGCCCTGCAGACGCTGACGCGGCTGCAGCAGGCCGACGACAGCCACGCCAGCATGGACGGCGAATACGACGGCGACGCCGCGCCCGACGATCGCCGCCGCACCGGCCCGCCGCCGCGCTACCCGTTCAAGCTGCCGGCCGGCGCCGGCGAGCGCCCCGACAGCCGCGCCATCTCGTGGCTGAAGCCGCTGCCCGGCACGCGCCAGCAGCCGCTGCCGCGGCGCGAGGGCGCGGCGCAGTTCGAGGTGCTGGGCATCCCGCTGGGCCAGCCCGGCCTGCACCTGCTGGAGGTGGAAAGCCAGCTGCTGGGCCGCGGCCTGCTGGCCGAGCGCCGGCCGATGCAGGTGCGTGCCGGCGCCCTGGTCACCGATCTGGCGGTGCACCTGCACCTGGGC
>CAYPDO010000909.1:0-1936 GCA_964409495.1 uncultured Bordetella sp. | reverse complement strand
TGGCCTGCTCCAGTTGCAACCTGCGCGAGCTGTGCCTGCCGGTCGGGCTCACGCGCGAGAACCTCGATCGTCTGGACACGCTGGTGGCCACGCGCCGCACCGTCGAGCGCGGCGACACGCTGTTCCGCGCGGGTGACGAGTTCCAGTCGCTCTACGCGGTGCGCACCGGCTTCTTCAAGACCTGCGTGTCGTCGGAAGACGGCCGCGACCAGGTCACCGGCTTCCAGATGGCCGGCGAACTGCTGGGCCTGGACGGCATCAGCACCGACAACCACACCTGCGACGCGGTGGCGCTCGAGGATTCGCAGGTCTGCGTGATCCCCTACCGCCAGCTCGAAGACCTGTCGCGCGAGTTCAACGAACTGCAGCACCAGTTCCACAAGATCATGAGCCGCGAGATCGTGCGCGACCATGGCGTGATGCTGCTGCTGGGCAGCATGCGCGCCGAGGAGCGCCTGGCCGCCTTTCTGCTGAACCTGACCCAGCGCCTGAAGGCGCGCGGCTTCTCGGCCTCGGCGCTGATCCTGCGCATGACGCGCGAAGAGATCGGCAGCTACCTGGGCCTGAAGCTCGAGACGGTGAGCCGCACCTTCAGCAAGTTCCAGGATGACGGCATCCTGGAGGTGAAGCAGCGGCAGATCCGCATCATCGACCAAGACAAGCTGCAAAGCCTGGTGAACGGCGCCGCCTGCTGAGGCAGCGGGTTCAAGCCGGCCCGGGCCAAGCGCTCAGGCTGGCCAGCGCGGGCTGCACGATGAGGCCGGCGGATGGTTCACCTCGTCGGCCGATTGCTGCAGCAACTGTGTCAGCGCCCCCGCGGTGGCGATGACGCCCCAGAACACGAAGAACGCCAGCGTGTAGACGCCGGCCGGGGCCATCTCGACCGGCTGGCCGCCGAACCAGTGCAGCGTGGCCGGATCGACCACCGCAAACACCAGCATCTCGAGCACGCCGGCCATCAAAAAGGCCGGCCACAGGATGGTCATGGCCCGGATCATGAAGCGCCCGCTGAGCATGGGCTGCTCCACCGGGCTCAGCGCGGTGCCGCGGTGGCGGCGTGGTTGCGGGCCTGCATGGCCGGCGTGTGACCGGTCGGCTGCACCGGCAGGGTGCGGGCCGAGGCTGTTTCCACCAGCACCTCGTCGGCACCGCGGTAGGCCACCACTGCCGTGGCGATGCTGGCCACCACCACGGCGGCCGGGCCGCCCAGCACCAGCCACACCATGCCGATGCGCCACCAGGGCGTGTGCGCAGCACCAGTGTCGGTGCGCGGGGTTGTTGCGTTCATGGTCGGGTCTCCTGTGGCCGCGTCAGCGCGGCACGACAAAGGTGGATTTCTCGCTGAGCGCAGCACCGGCCGTGTCGGCGCCCTGCCCTGCGGCCTCGATCAGGCCGATGTCGAAATGGATCGGATGCGCCCCCGCGCCAGCCTTGGCCGCGGCCTCGGGCGGCACCTGCACCGACAGCGTGACCCAGCGGGCCTCGGCCGGGGCCAGGCGCAAGTCGGGCACCGGGCCCAGCGTGATGCCCGGAAGGCCCTGCACGCCCAGGCGGAAACGCTGCGCATGCTCGGTGGCGTTCATGATCTGCAGACGGTACACGTTCTCGATCTTGCCGTCTTCCACCATGCGCGCCAGCGAGGCCCGGTCGCGCACCACGTCGACGCGGAACGGGTGGCGCATGGCCAGCGCCACGAACAACCCCACCACCACGATGCCGAGGATGGCCGTGTACACCAGCACGCGCGGGCGGAAGATGCGGCGCAGCTTCTGCGCGGGGCTCAGGTGCTGGGCCAGGCCGTTCTGCGTGTCGTAGCGCACCAGGCCCTTGGGGTAGCCCATCTTGCCCATCACGTCGTCGCACACGTCCACGCAGGCGGCGCAGCCGATGCACTCGTACTGCAGGCCATTGCGGATGTCGATGCCGGTCGGACAGA
>CAYPDO010000908.1:0-1942 GCA_964409495.1 uncultured Bordetella sp. | reverse complement strand
GTCGAAGCAGCGCGGGTGGAGGCGGCACGGGTCGAGGCCGCGCGCGTTGAAGCCGCAGCGATCGAGACCGCACGCCTGGAGGCCGAGCGTCAGGCAGCGGCCCGGCAGGCAGATCAACAGGCCGCCCTGCAACACGAGGCCGCGGCCCGCGCGGCCGCTGCGCGCGAGGAGGCCACGCGCCTCGAGCAGGCGCGGCAGGAGACCGCAAGACGCGAGGCAGCGAGGCAGGAGGCCGCCCGTCAGGAGGCCGATCGCCTGGAGGCCGCCCGGCTGGCGTCCGAGCGCCAGGCCGCCCAGCAGCGCGAGGCCGAGCGCCAGGCCGCAGTGCGCGCCGAGGCCGAACGCGTCGAGGCCTTGCGCCAGGCGCAGGCCCGCCAGGACGCGGAACGCCGGCTGGCGCTGCAGCGCGAGGCTGACCGACAGGAAGCCGCCAGGCAAGAAGCGGCCAGACAGGAGGCCGTGCGACAGGAGGCCGCGCGGCTGGAGGCTGTGCGGCAGGAAGCAGCGCGGCAAGAAGCGGCACGGCAGGATGACGCCCGGCAGGCCGCCGCGCGCCGCGAGGCCGAACGCCAGGACGCGGCGCGACAGGAGGCAGCGCGCCAGGCCGCCGCCCGTGCCGACGCCGCCGCCGCCGAGGCCCGGCGAGAGGAACGGCTCAAGGCCATCGGCCGCCAGCTGGACGAGGAGGCGGCCCGCCGCGATGCGGCCGCGCGCGATCCTTCAGCCAGCCCGCTGCGGCGCGGCCGGCTGTTCGGCCGCAGCGACCCGAATGCCGAGCTGGCGCTGTATGGCGAGACCTGGGCGCGCAAGATCCTGCTCGGCGATGCCTTCGACCAGCGCCTGCGTGAGCTGGCCCGGCAGCCGCATGTTGATCCACTGGTGACCGTGGCCATGCGCGCCGACGGCACGGTGGAATCCATCACCTTCGTGCGCGGCAGCGGCCTGCCGGCGCTGGACGAGGCGATCCGCCGCGTCATCGAGGCCCAGGCGCCCTACCCGCGCTTCCAGCCCGCGCTGGCGCGCGATTACGACGTGGTCGAGATCCGCCGCAGCTGGGGCTTCGACATGGCGATCCGGCTGCACTGAACACGCCGCCACCACACCGGGGCCGGGCCCGATCAGTGGCTGATCATCCAGGGCCGCTTGCCCGGGAAGGCCTTGGCGCCGTTGGCCGCCGTCACCGTGGCCTTGCTGCGGCCGGGTGAACAGCAGCCGCAGCCGGCCGGGTGGCGCATGCGCTGGTAGTCCTGGCTGCTGCCGGGCTCGTGGCGCGCGCGCTCGTTGGTGGCCATGGCGCTGCGCACGCCGCTGTCCAGCAGCGCCAGGCGTGGCGCGCTGGCAAACACACGCGGCGAGGCGGCCCCGCAATCGGGGCAGGTGGCCGGCTCGTTGCGCGTGGCCAGCGTGCGGAAGGCGTCAAAGCCGCCGCAATCGGCACAGGCGTAGTCATAAGTGGGCATGCAACGCAATCCTTGTCGTTCAAGCGCAAAGCCGTTCCGGTGATCAGCCGCAACCCGGCGGCCGGCCAGCCGCTTCGGGGGAGATCAGAGATCGGGGGACAGCGGCATCACCACGCTGCCGTCCAGGTGCTTCACCGGGCCGGCCGCGCTGGGGTTGATGTCGAAGTCGAAGATCTGCGTGGGCAGCCACAGCGTGGCGCAGGCGTTGGGCACGTCCACCACGCCGCTGATGTGGCCCTGCACCGGCGCCGTGCCCAGGATGCTGTAGGCCTGCGCCCCCGAGTAGCCGAACTTCTTCAGGTACTCGATGGCGTTCAGGCAGGCCTGGCGGTAGGCCACGTTCACGTCGAGGTAGAGCTGCTTGCCCTGCTCGTCGACGCTGATGCCCTCGAAGATCAGGTAGTCGTTGTAGGTGGGCGTGATCGGGCTGGGCTTGAAGATCGGGTTCTTGATGCCGTACTTGGCCATGCCGCCCTTGATCA
>CAYPDO010000907.1:0-1952 GCA_964409495.1 uncultured Bordetella sp. | reverse complement strand
CAGGCTCACGCCCAGGGCCTCGAAGGGCGCGCCGGCCAGCTCGGGCCGGTGGGCGGTGGCCGAGGGCGGCAGCTGCGCACCCAACACATGGCTGAAGTTGCAGCCGCCGCGCTCGAGCAGGCCGCCGTCTTCCACCAGCTGGGTGCGGCCGTCGCCCTGCAGCCGGCCACCGGGCTCGCGCGTCCAGGCGTCGGTGATGAAGGCCTTGCCATCCAGCGCACCCATGGTGTCGACGATGCGCTGCTGCAGCCCGAGCAGGTAGGCGCGCACCGCGACGGTGTCCATCGGCGTGCTCAACGCTTGATCGCCCGGTGGCCGATGTCGCGGCGGAACTGCATGCCGTCGAACTGGATGCCGGCCATCGTGTCGTAGGCGGCCTGCTGCGCCAGCCTGGCCGATTCGCCCAGCGCGGTGACGCACAGCACACGCCCGCCGCTGACGCGCACCGTGCCATCGGCGTCCTGCGTGGTGCCGGCATGGAACACCACAGCGTCGGCCGTGTCGGCCGGCAGGCCGGTGATGACATCGCCCTTGCGCGGCGCCAGCGGATAGCCGGCGGCTGCCATCACCACGCCGAGCGCGATGCGGCGGTCCCATTCCAGCGCCACCTTGTCGAGCGTGCCCTCGGTGGCCTGCAGCAGCACCTCCACCAGGTCGCTTTTCAGGCGCATCAGGATCGGCTGGGTTTCAGGGTCGCCCATGCGGGTGTTGAACTCCAGCGTCTTGGGGTTGCCCTTGGCATCGATCATCAGCCCGGCATACAGGAAGCCGGTGAACGGGATGCCGTCGCGCGCCATGCCGGCCACGGTGGGCCCGATGATCTCGTGCATGGCCTTGGCATGCACATTGGGCGTGACCACCGGTGCCGGGCTGTAGGCGCCCATGCCGCCGGTGTTGGGGCCGGTGTCGCCATCGCCCAGGCGCTTGTGGTCCTGGCTGCTGGCCAGGGCCAGCACATGCTTGCCATCCACCAGCACGATGAAGCTGGCTTCCTCGCCTTCGAGGAACTCCTCGATCACCACGCGCGCGCCGCCGTCGTTGTGCTGCACGCCGAGCGTGTTGTCCACCAGCATGAAGTCGATGGCCTGGTGCGCCTCTTCCAGCGTCATGGCCACCACCACGCCCTTGCCGGCGGCCAGGCCATCGGCCTTGACGACGATGGGCGCGCCCACCTGGTCGACATGCGCATGCGCCGCGGCCACGTCGGTGAAGGTGGCGTAGTGCGCGGTGGGGATCTTGTGCCGCGCCATGAAGTCCTTGGCGAAGGCCTTGCTTGATTCAAGCTGCGCCGCCGCCTTGGTGGGCCCGAAGATGCGCAGATTGCGGGCGCGGAAGATGTCGACCACCCCCTGCGACAGCGGCGCCTCGGGGCCTACCACGGTGAGGCCGATCTTCTCGGCCGCCGCAAAATCGGCCAGGCCCTGCGGATCGGTGATGGCCACGTTCTTCAGCCGCGCGTCGCGCGCCGTGCCGCCATTGCCCGGCGCCACGTACACCTGCTGCACCCGCGGGCTCTGCGCCAGCTTCCAGGCCAGCGCATGTTCACGGCCACCGCCGCCGATCACCAACACCTTCATCGCACGCTCACTCTGCCAGTTCGGCGTTGTGGTAGACGTTCTGCACGTCGTCCAGGTCTTCAATCACGTCCAGCAGCTTCTGCATGCGCTGCGCGTCTTCACCCGCGATGGCGATGGTGTTCTCGGCGCGCATGGTCACCTCGGCCACGTCGGCCACCAGGCCGGCGGCCTCGAGCGCGTTCTTCACGGCCTCGAAATCGGCCGGCGAGGTGATGACCTCGATGGCGCCGTCGTCGTCGGTGATCACATCCTCGGCACCTGATTCAAGCGCCACTTCCATCACCTTGTCTTCCGAGGCGCCGGGGGCGAACACCAGTTGGCCGCAGTGCTTGAACTGGAAGGCCACCGAGCCCTCGGTGCCCATGTTGCCGCCGT
>CAYPDO010000906.1:0-1952 GCA_964409495.1 uncultured Bordetella sp. | reverse complement strand
AAGCCGACATCGCCACCCAGCTGCAAGCCCGGCTGGACCCGCAGCAGCACCGCATCGCGCTGAACCGCGCGCCGCTGCTGCGCCTGCACCTGGCGCATGACGCGGCCCACGGCCGCTGGCTGCTGCACATCCTGGCCCACCACCTGGCCTTCGACCACACCACGCTGGAGCTGCTGATCCAGGAGGCGGACCTGATCGAGCAGGGCCGCGAGGCCGAGCTGCCCGCACCGGCCCCGTTCCGCAACTTCGTGGCCCAGGCGCGCCTGGGCGTCAGCCAGGCCGAGCACGAGGCCTTCTTCGGTGAACTGCTGGGCGACATCACCGAGCCCACCGCGCCCTTCGGCCTGCTCAATGTGCAGGGCGATGGTCGCGGCGTGGCCGAGGCCGAGCGGGTGCTGCCCGGCGCGCTGGCGCAGGCCGTGCGCCAGCAGGCGCGCCGCCTGGGCGTCAGCGCGGCCAGCCTGATGCACCTGGCCTGGGCCCTGGTGGTGGCCCGCACCAGCGGGCGCGACGACGTGGTCTTCGGCACCGTGATGTTCGGCCGCATGCAGGGCGGCCAGCAGGCCGATCGCGTGATGGGCATGTTCATCAACACCCTGCCGCTGCGCGTGAGCCTGGGCCAGCTCGGGGCCCTGGCCGGCCTGAAGCAGCTGCATGCCCGCCTGGCGCAGCTGCTGCGCCATGAGCATGCGCCGTTGGCGCTCGCCCAGCGCTGCAGCGGCGTGGAGGCGCCGCTGCCGCTGTTCAGCGCCTTGCTGAACTACCGCCACACGCCGCAGGCGGTGGACAGCGAAGACGCTGCAGCCGACACCCGCGCGCCGGCCGATCACGACGGCGTGCACAGCCTGAGCTCGCAGGAGCGCACCAACTACCCGCTGACCTTTGCGATCGACGACCTGGGCGAGGGCTTTGCGCTGACGGCGCAGGTGAGCCAGCCCATCGACCCGCAGCGCGTGTGCGCGCTGATGGAAGGCGCCATCGCGGCGCTGCTGCAGGCGCTCGGCGCCCAGCCGGGCCAGGCCCTGGCCACGCTGGACATCCTGCCGCCGGCCGAGCGCGACCTGCTGCTCAACAGCTGGAACCCGAGCGCCGCGCCGGATGAGGCGCAACGCTGCACGCATGAACTGGTCGAGGCCCAGGCCCTGGCCCAGCCCGACGCGGTGGCGGTGGTGCAGGGCGATGAGGTGCTGCGCTACGGCGAACTCAACGCGCAAGCCAACCAGCTGGCCCGCCACCTGGTGAGCCTGGGCGTGTGCCCGGGCGAGCGCGTGGCCGTGTGCGTGGGCCGCAGCCCGCGCCTGCTGGTGGCCTTGCTGGCCGTGCTCAAGGCCGGTGGCGCCTACGTGCCGCTGGACCCGGCCTACCCGGGCGAGCGCCTGGGCTACATGCTGGCCGACAGCCAGCCCAAGGTGGTGATCGGCCAGGGCGAGGCGCTGCTGCGTGCCCGCCAGGCGCTGGCCGAAGGGCAGGGCGCCGCCGCCCTGATCGACCTGGACGCGCCCGCCGCCTGGCGCGATGCGCCAAGCGTCGCGCTGCCGCAGGTGCACGGCGACGACCTGGCCTATGTGATCTACACCTCCGGCTCCACCGGCCTGCCCAAGGCGGCGCAGGTGCGCCACCGCGGCCTGTCCAACCTGCTGGCCTGGTACATCCACGATGCCGGCCTGCAGGCGCAGGACCGCGTGCTGGTGCTCAGCTCGCACAGCTTCGACCTGACGCAGAAGAACCTGTTCGGCCCGCTGCTGCTGGGGGCCAGCGTGCACCTGGGCGCCGAGCCCTTTGATCCGCAGCGCATTGCCGCGCAGATCCGCGATGAAGGCATCACCTGGCTGAACATGGCCCCCAGTGCGTTCCACGCGCTGCTCGATGGGGACGCCCAGGCGCTGCAGGGCCTGCGCTGCGTGGTGCTGGGCGGTGAGCCGATCCAGGCGGCCAGGCTGGCGCAGATGGCC
>CAYPDO010000905.1:0-1957 GCA_964409495.1 uncultured Bordetella sp. | reverse complement strand
AGCCCTGGGTGTGAAACAGGGTCTCGGCGGCGCGCAGGATGGCCTCGCGCTTGGCATCGGTGCCGGCCGTGGGCTGGCGTTGACGCGGGCCTCGCGGCTCGCGCACGCCGCGCGCCGCCGGGGTTGACGCGGCGGAGACAGGTGGATTCACCGAGCGCATGACAAGCTACTGCTGAGTAGTATTTGCGCGGCATCTTCTACCAGCCGGTAGCGCGCGGCAAGCCCGGCCTTGCCATCGTTAACCCGCAACACCCATCCCAACCCGCACCGGAGCCCGCCATGAGCGACCGCACCGTGAACATCCCGCTCGCCGCGCCGCTGCACGACACCCTGCGCCAGCACGCCCGCACCCAGCCCGACAAGCCGGCCTTCCTGTGGTACGGCGCGGCACTCAGCTATGCCCAGCTCGACGCGGCCAGCGACGCCTTCGCCGCACGCCTGCTGGCCAGCGGCCTGCGGCCGGGTGAGCCGGTAGCGCTGTTCATGGGCAACTGCCCGCAGTACGTGGTGGCGCATGTGGGCATCCAGAAGGCCGGTGCCGTGGTCTGCCCCTGCGGGCCTCTGAACAAGGCCCATGAGCTGCAGTACCAGCTTGAAGACCTGAAGGCCCGCGTCATTGTGGCCGCCGCGCCGCTGCTGCCCATCGTGGCCCAGGTGCGGGCGCAGACGGCGTTGCAGCAGGTGTTCGTGGTGCACTACGCCGACCTGCTGCCCGCGCAGCCCACGCTGGACGTGCCGGCCGAGTTGCAGGCGCTGCGCCAGGCGCCCCGCGAGACGCCGGCCATCGACGGCCTGGCATGCGAAGACTTCCTGGCCGTGATGCGCAGCGGCGCCGCCTGCCCGCCGGTGCAGGTGGACCTGGCCCACACCGCGCTGATGACCTACACCTCGGGCACCACCGGCCTGCCCAAGGGCGCCATGCTCAGCCACGACAACGCGCTGTACAAGACGGCCGCTGCCGCCGGCTGCAATGGCGTGGGCCGCGGCGACGTGCTGCTGGCCATTGCGCCGCTGTACCACATCGCCGGCATGCTGATGGGCATCGACGTGACGCTATTCACCGGCGCCACCACGGTGCTGCTGCACCGCTTCGACCCGCTGGCTGCGCTGCAGGCCATTGCGCGGCACCGCGTCAGCTGGTGGTACAGCATCGCGCCGATGAACGTGGCTTGCATGCAGGTGCCGGGGGTGCAGCAGATGGATCTGTCCAGCCTGCGTGTCAACCCGGTCACCAGCTTCGGCATCACGTTCACGGCGCCGCTGGCCGCCCAGTGGCGCGCGCATGCGCCGAACTGCGAAAGCTTCGAGGCCGCCTACGGCCTGAGCGAAACCCACACCTGCGATACCTACATGCCACGCGAGGCGGTGCGCTGGGGCACGCATGGCAAGCCTGCGCCGGGCGTCACGATCCGCATCCTCGACCCCGACACCGGTGCCGAGAAACCCGCCGGCGAGGTCGGCGAGATCGTGCTGAAAAGCCGCGGCAGCTTCCAGGGCTACTGGAACAAGCCCGAGGCCACGGCCAAGACCCTGCGTGACGGCTGGGTGCACACCGGCGACATGGGCGTGCTGGATGCCGACGGCTACCTCACCTTCATCGGCCGCTTCAAGGAGATGATCAAGGTGTCGGGCTACAGTGTGTTTCCGGAAGAGGTGGAAACCATCCTGATCAAGCACCCGGCCGTGGCCCAGGCCGCGGTGATCGGCGTGGCCGACGCCGACAAAGGCGAGGTGGTGCGCGCCTTCATCGTGAAGAAGCCGGGCGCCGAGGTGGACGAAGCCGCGCTGATCGCCTGGGCGCGCGACAACATGGCCCCCTACAAGGCGCCGCGCAGCGTGCGCTTCATCGATGCCCTGCCCGCCACCGGCGCCGGCAAGGTGCTGCGCCGCCTGTTGAAGTAGCCCCCCCGAAGCGCCTTCGGCGCCTCCCCCCAGGGGGCACCGCCAGCGGCCCGGC
>CAYPDO010000904.1:0-1958 GCA_964409495.1 uncultured Bordetella sp. | reverse complement strand
TCAGCTGCAGGACCTCGCCCTCGGCGATCACGTTGGTGGCGTCGGCCAGCACCTCAAGTACGCGCATGCGGTTCACGCCGACCATCATCTGGAAGGCGCGCGAGTACAGGAAGTCGCCCACCAGCACGCTGGCCGCATTGCCGAACAGCGCATTCGCCGTCTGGCGGCCGCGGCGCAGCGAGGATTCGTCCACCACGTCGTCATGCAGCAGCGTGGCGGTGTGGATGAATTCGACGATGGCCGCCAGTTCGAACTTCTCTGGGCCGGCAAAGCCCAGCGCATCGGCGAACAGCAGGACCAGCCGCGGCCGGATGCGTTTGCCCCCGGCGGTGACGATGTAGTGCGAGATCTGGTTGATCAGCGCCACCTCGGAGGCCAGGCGGCGGTGGATCACTGCATCCACCTGCGCCATGTCGTCGGCCATCGGGTCGGCGGTCTTCGGGTCAGCGGCGGCGGCCGAAGCAACGGGATGGGGTGCAGTCACGTGAGGCGGGTCCAGGCAAGCCCAAAATTATAGGGAGGTGCCCCGACGGGCCGTGACGCGTCGGCATCGAAGGGGCGCTTTCTTTGGCTGAATAGCCTGTGCTAGAATCTTCGGTTCTTTCGCGCGCGCAGGTCTTTGGTGACGGGTGCGGGCGGGGGAGCAACATCGAAGCGTTTCTTCAAGAGGCACATATGTACGCGGTCATAAAAACCGGTGGCAAGCAATACAAGGTTGCTGCCGGCGAGAAGATCAAGGTAGAACAGATTGCTGCGGACGTGGGCCAAGAGATCGTGATTGACCAGGTTTTGGCCATCGGAAACGGTGACAGCCTGACGGTCGGGACTCCCTTGGTGGCCGGCGCCAGCGTGAAAGCCACGGTGGTGTCGCACGGCAAGCACGACAAGGTCCGCATCTTCAAGATGCGTCGCCGCAAGCACTATCAAAAGCATGGCGGCCACCGTCAGTGCTACACCGAGCTCGAGATCGGCGCTTTCGGCGCCTGATCGGTCACGGATCCAAGGAGTCTTTGAACCATGGCACAGAAAAAAGGCGGCGGTTCCACACGGAACGGCCGTGACTCGAAGCCCAAGATGCTGGGCGTGAAGGTGTTCGGCGGCCAGAACGTGCCCGCCGGCTCGATCATCGTGCGCCAGCGTGGCACGCGTTTCCATGCCGGCAACAATGTCGGCATGGGCCGCGACCACACGCTGTTCGCGCTGGTGGACGGCACCGTGTCGTTCACCACCAAGGGCTCGCTGAACCGTCAGACGGTTGTAGTGACCCCGGCCTGACGCTGCGGCACCCCAGGCCCCGCGAAGCCCCGGCCTGCCGGGGCTTTTTGCATTGCGGGCCCACCGGGCCATGCATGGCCCGTACCGGTCCCCGACGGGCCTCGAAGGAAGGAACACCATGAAATTCGTCGACGAAGCGACCATCGACATCTCCGCCGGCAACGGCGGCGCTGGCTGCGCGAGCTTTCGGCGCGAGAAGTTCATTCCCTTTGGTGGCCCGAACGGCGGTGACGGCGGCCGCGGCGGCAGCGTGTGGGCCGAGGCCGACCGCAATCTCAACACGCTGATCGACTACCGCTATGCGCGCCGCCACGAGGCGCGCAATGGCGAGGCCGGGCGCGGCTCCGACCAGTTCGGCGCGGCCGCCGACGACATCGTGCTGCGCATGCCGGTGGGCACCATCGTCACCGACCTGGACACCGGCGACGTGATCGCCGAGCTGCTGGTGCATGGCGAGCGCGTGATGCTGGCCAAGGGCGGCGATGGCGGCTTCGGCAACCTGCATTTCAAGAGCAGCACCAACCGTGCGCCGCGCCAGAAGACGCCTGGCTGGCCCGGCGAGGCCAAGAAGCTCAAGCTCGAACTGCGCGTGCTGGCCGACGTGGGCCTGCTGGGCATGCCCAACGCCGGCAAGAGCACGCTGATCTCGGCCATCTCGAACGCACGGCCGAAGATCGCCGACT
>CAYPDO010000903.1:0-1960 GCA_964409495.1 uncultured Bordetella sp. | reverse complement strand
ATGCTGTAGGTGTCCTGGTTCTCGATGTGGAAGGGCACGCCCACGCGGGCCAGGTACTCCGGCAGGATGTGCGCCGGAAAGCCCGGCTGCTTCTGGTCGAGGTTGACGGCCACCAGCTCAAACTTCACCGGCGCGCGCTGCTGCAGGTTCATCAGGATGTCGAGCAGGGCATAGCTGTCCTTGCCGCCCGACAGGCAGACCATGATCTTGTCGCCGTCCTCGATCATGTTGAAGTCGGTGACGGCCTCGCCCACCTGGCGGTGCAGGCGCTTGCTGAGCTTGTTCATCTCGAAGGCGTGTTTCTTGGCCTTCTGGGTGTCGTGGGCCGCGTCGGCCAATGTGTCGGGCTGGGTCATGTCGTTCATCACGCGGCCTCCTTCATGCCGAACACCTCGCAGCCCACGGCGTCGCAGTCGGGGTACACGTCGGGCTTCTCGGTGGACACGCGCGCGGCGCGCACCTTGGGGTGGGCCAGCATCGCGCGCAGCACATCGTCGGCCAGGGTTTCCTGCAGGTGGATGTGGCCTTGCGACACGCGCGCGGCGATGGTGCGGCGGATGAAGTCGTAGTCGACCACCTCGCTCAGCCGGTCATGCTGGGGCGTGCTCTCGGCCAGCGGCACGTAGAGGTCGACGTTGATCACCACGCGCTGCTCGCCCTTCTTCTCGAAGTCGTGCACGCCGATGTTGATCCACACCTCGTAGTCGCGCAGGTACAGGCGCCGGCAGTCCATCAGGCTGGGGTTGCTGAGCAGGCTTTGCATGGGAATGGGCCTTCAGGAAGTGGATGCGGCTTGTTGTTGTTGCGCGAGAAACAGCACGTCGCGCGGCTGGCCCCACAGGTGCTGGCCACCATCGACCAGCAGGTTGTGGCCGGTGACGGCCGGTGATTCGAGCAGGTAGCGCACGGCGCGCGCGATGTCCTCGGGCGTGGACGAGCGCGCCAGCGGCGTCATGCGGTGGGCAGCGGCGAACTCGGCCTCGGTCATCGGCCCCGACAGCAGCGTGACGCCGGGCGACACGGCATTGACGCGCAGCACCGGCGCGCAGGCCTGGGCCAGCATCACGGTGGCGGCCTGCAGCGCGGCCTTGCTGAGCGTGTAGCTGAAGTAGTCGGGGTTGGGGTTGGCCAGCTTCTGGTCGAGCAGGTTCACCACGCCGCCGGTGGTGCCGGGCTGGCCGCTGGCACGGCGCTGCAGCAGGTGCTCGTGCAGCGCACGCGCCAGCAGCACGGCCGGCGCGGTGTTGGCGCGCATCGCACGCTCCAGCAGGCCGGGGTTGAAGCTGGCGGGATCGTCGTACTCGAACAGCGAGGCGTTGTTCACCACCGCATCCAGCCGGCCCAGGCGCAGCAGCACGGCCGGCACCAGGGTTTCGCAGGCTTGGGTGTCGGCCAGGTCGGCGCTGAACACCTCGGCCCGAACATGCCAGGCCGCACCGTGGGCCGCCACCTCGGCGGCCGTGGCCTCGGCCTCGGCGAAGGAGCGGTGGCAGTGCAGCGCCACGTCCCAGCCGGCGGCGGCAAGGTCCAGCGCGATCTGGCGGCCGATGCGCCGCGCCGCGCCGGTGACCAGGACGACCGGGCGATCCATCGCTGCGCTGCGCTGTGCGGAAGAGGGGGTGGGCGTGCTCATGGTTTCTACAATGCCAGGATGACGGCCCCGGCAACCCCGCCCGCCACCGCTGCCGGTGGCCCAGGCGAACCCGACAGTGTATCGACCTCGCTTTCCTCACGGCTGGCTGAGGTGATCCACGAGGCCATCCGCCAGGCCGGTGGCTGCCTGCCGTTCGACCGTTTCATGGCGCTGGCGCTGTATGCGCCGGGCCTGGGCTACTACGCCAACACCAGTGCCAAGTTCGGCACCCTGCCTGCCTCGGGCAGCGATTTCGTCACCGCGCCCGAGCTGAGCCGCTTTTTCGGCCATGCGCTGGCGGCCCAGGTGCGCGAGGGCCTGCAGGCC
>CAYPDO010000902.1:0-1963 GCA_964409495.1 uncultured Bordetella sp. | reverse complement strand
GCGGCGCAGCCGATGCACTCGTACTGCAGGCCATTGCGGATGTCGATGCCGGTGGGGCAGACCTGCACGCACAGGTTGCAGTCGATGCAGTCGCCGATGCCCAGCTTGCGTGGATCGGCCTTGCGGCTGCGCGAGCCGCGCGGCTCGCCACGCTCGGTGTCGTAGCTGATGATCATCGTGTCCTTGTCGAACATCGCGCTCTGGAAGCGCGCATACGGGCACATGTACTTGCACACCTGCTCGCGCATGAAGCCGGCATTGCCGTAGGTGGCAAATCCGTAGAACAGCACCCAGAACCATTCCCAGGGCCCGAAACCCAGCGTGGCGGCCTCGGCCAGCAGCGTGCGGATGGGGGTGAAGTAGCCGACGAAGGTGAAGCCGGTCCACAGGCCCATCACCACCCAGGCCAGCTGCTTGGCGCTCTTGCGCCACAGCTTGTTGAAGTTCCAGGGGCCCTCGTCCAGGCGCATGCGGGCGATGCGGTCGCCCTCGATCTTGCGCTCGACCCACATGAAGATCTCGGTGTACACCGTCTGTGGGCAGGCATAACCGCACCACAAGCGCCCTGCCACCGCGGTGAACAGGAACAGCGCGTAGGCCGAGATGATCAGGATCGCCGTCAGGAAGATGAAATCCTGCGGGTAGAGCACCAACGGCCCGATGTAGAAGCGCCGGGCCGCCAGGTCGAACAGCACGAACTGCCGAGCGTTCCAGCTGAACCAGGGCAGGCCGTAGAACAGCAGCTGGGTCAGCCAGACCAGGCCCCAGCGCCAGCTCATGAACAGGCCGGTGACGGCCCGCGGGTAGATCTTCTTCTGCTTCTGGTACAGCGAGACCACCGCCACGGCGGCGTCGTCGTCGGCCGCGGCCATGGCGTTCGCCGCGGCGCTGCCGGATCCGGTGGTATCGCTCATGCGCTGTCGATCTGCTTACTTGGCCGCGACCGCAGTGCCCTGCGACAGGTTCCACACATAAGCGGACAGCACATGGATCTGCTCGGGCGTGAGGCGCTTCTCGAAGGCGGGCATGACATTGGTCTTGCCGGCGTTGACCATCGTGGTGATGGCCTCCTCGCCCCAGCCGTGCAGCCACACCTTGTCGCTGAGGTTGGGCGCACCCAGGGCCTGGTTGCCCTTGCCGTCAGCGCCGTGGCAGGCGGCGCAGGCCGCGTACTTGGCCTTGCCCAGTTGCGCAGCCACGTTGTTGTGCGGGCTTCCCGACAGGCTCAGCACGTAGTTGGCCACGTTCTTCACGTCCTCGGGCGTGCCCACGGCGGCGGCCATCGGCGGCATCATGCCCTGGCGGCCGGCGGTGATGGTCTTGGCCACGTACTCGGGGCCGGTGCCACCCAGCCAGTCGCCATCGGTCAGGTTCGGGAAGCCCTTGCTGCCGCGGGCGTCAGAGCCATGGCACTGCGCGCAGTTGTTGACGAACAGGCGTTCGCCGATGCCCATGGCTTGTGCGTCCTTGGCCAGTTCGGCGGCCGGCATGGCCTTGAACTTGTCATACACCGGCGCCATCGCGGCATGGGCCTTCTGCTGCTCGGCTTCCCACTGGCCGGCGCTGCTCCACTTGAACGTGCCGGGGTTCGTGCCCAGGCCCGGGTAGAACGTGAGGTAGGCCGCGGCGAAGACCACGGTGATGACGAACAGCCACATCCACCAGCGCGGCAGCGGGTTGTTCATTTCCTTCAAGTCTTCGTCCCAGACGTGACCGGTGCTGTTGTCGGCGGCCATCGGCTTGCGCTTGCTGGCAATCACCAGCACCACAATGCAGAAGACCAGGGAGAGGATGGTGAGGCCGGCCACATACACCGACCAGCCCCCACTGATGAAGTCGCTCATTGCTTGGCTCCTTGCGAACGCTGCGCGGCGTCAGGCGTGTCATCGTCGGCGAAGGGCAGCTGGGCTGCCGCATCGAAGGCCTGTCGGCGCCGGCCCTTCCAGGCCCACACCACGATGCC
>CAYPDO010000901.1:0-1968 GCA_964409495.1 uncultured Bordetella sp. | reverse complement strand
CCTTCAGCCCTTCGTCGAGACGGAACACCGCAGCCTCCCCAGCGCCTCGATCACCTCGCCCACCTGCCCGGCGTCGACACCGCGCAACTCCACCGACACGCCGTTGGGCAGCCGGGCCTGCAGGTGCAGCACTGCCGGCGTCCTGCCCGTCTCAGCCTCATGGGGCGGTCGTATCACTGGCACCGCCACAAACGCCGGTGGTGACGACGCCGTTCGGGGCACCGCCGTGCGTTGACGACTGCCATGCCCGTGCTCGCGCAACCAGCGGGTCACCTGGTTGGCGTAGATGCCGAACTCCCGTGCTAGGCACGACACCGACGCCCCTGGCCGCAGGCACAAGGCCACCAACTCCGACTTCGCCTGCTCGTCGTACCGGCTGCGTCCGTCGCTCTTGCGCCCCACCACCAGCCGGCGCTTGAGCGCCTCCATCTCCTCTGTCATCTACGTTCCCACGTTCGTCTACGTGGGAACGTAGGCTGTCAGCCCACAGCCATCGGCTCAAGGACGGGGTTCATTGACCGCATACAGCTGACCTTCAGTCGCGGAGCCAGGCGGACGACCGCTTGAGGCGGTAGCACAGCCACTCATCCACAACATTGATGATGCGCGAACCGGCCCTGAAGATCACGAACTGAACAGCCGCTTCTTCAACCGCCGGTAAGCCGTGGTCGCTGCGCAGTCGTCGCTCGTGTGCTGTGATCGCGTCGGAGTACAGTGACGCCATGGACCCGGTCGACCCTCAGTATGTGGAAGCCCTCACCGCCGTCGTCCAGCGCATCGTCAATGAAAGCGGCGACCCAGTGGGGTTCGATGCCAGGTCGTGGACTGTGGAGTGGATCCATAAGTCCGTGCCGGCCCTGGGTGGCGCGCGACCCATTGACTACATGGGCACTGCCGAGGGTCGAGCGCTGGTTGAGACCTTAGTGCTCCAGATGCAGTCCGGCGCTTACAGCTGACTGCTGGCGGACGGCTCCGCCCACGGCTGTCATACCGGTGCGTAGCTACGATCTCTCGCGACCACGGAGGGTGGATCGGGGTCGTACGGCCGCGGCTTGCCCGGTCCGGGTAGCCTGCACCACCACGCCTGCCGCTGCAAGAGTCTGTCGTTGGTCTCCTCGACGCCTGACAGCACCAGGCTGTCAGCCGCGACGCAGCGTCGAAGCGCGCCGAGGATGCGCGCCAGGTCCGCCGCGACAGCGGTGTCGCATGCTTCGCTCGATGGCTCGGCACCAGGCATCCGTTGATCGAGTGTCGAAGCAGCGTGGTCGCGGGCGTCAGGGGGCAGCGCCGAGGCGAGTGCGCACACCGCATCCAGCAGAAGTTCGAGTCGGGCATCGCTGCAGTCGGACATCATGGTCTCCATGATCTGGGCGCCATCGTCGACTAGCCGGGCTTCGATTGCCACCACCCATCAGGCGGGACGCCGAATGGTGGGATCGTTCCCCCTTCAGGGAGAAGAGTCCCAATGCTGGCGGATGGCCCGCTTCCCGCTCACGATCGCGCCGTGTACCTCTGCTGTCCAACAGTGCAGGTTGGCTGGAATTTCGCAGGCTTCCGGCTGTTCAAGACTGGTTGCGGTCGCTCGCAGCTCTGGACTGGGTGACTACTCTTGCCGAGACCAGTCGTCTGAGCTGGCCGGCGTGCCCGCGGCCAGATGTTGCTGGGCGGCCACCTGGGGGCATGCCTTCGGTGACGGCACGCAGGTGCGCAAAGTGGGCTCAGCCCAGCCGCTGGGCGTAGGCACCATCCTCCGCAGTTGTTGTTCGCAGTGTCATGTCAGGCGGCAGTTGGGCCTGCCGGCTTGCGAATTGAGGCGTCAGAAGTCAGCAGCCTCGCTCTGATAAGCGCAAGACGCCTGGTCGTCCTCTTCAACGGAGCAGTTGCTGGGCATTCTTGCCGTGGCAGCTCTGGCGTCAGCAGCCCACCAAGGTACCTTGGTAGGATTCACCACAAGCGAACGAGCCTGCG
>CAYPDO010000900.1:0-1969 GCA_964409495.1 uncultured Bordetella sp. | reverse complement strand
CTGGCCGACACGGCGGCCATCGCGCTGTCGGGCCAGATGCACGGCGCCGTGCTGCTGGACGCGGCGGGCGCCGTGCTGCGGCCGTGCATGCTGTGGAACGACGGCCGCGCGCAGGCCGAGTGCGCCGAGCTGGAGGCGGCCTTTCCGGCGCTGCACCAGGTGGCCGGCAACCTGGCCATGCCCGGCTTCACCGCGCCCAAGCTGCTGTGGGTGCGCCGGCACGAGCCGCAGTTGTTTGCCCGCGTGGCCCGCGTGCTGTGCCCGAAGGCCTGGCTGGGCCTGCAACTGAGCGGGCAGGCCGTCGAGGAGATGTCCGATGCCTCAGGCACCCTGTGGCTCGATGTCGCCCAGCGCCGCTGGTCGGCCGCGGCACTGGCGGCCTGCGGCCTCAGCGAGGCACAGATGCCGCGCCTGGTCGAGGGCAGTGCCGTGGCCGGCGAACTGCGTGCCGAGTGGGTGCAGCGCTGGGGCATGCGGCGCACACCGCTGATCGCCGGCGGCGCCGGCGACAACGCGGCCGGCGCGGTGGGCGTGGGGGCGGTGCGGCCGGGCGATGCCTTCGTGTCGTTGGGCACCTCGGGCGTGCTGTGGGTCACGACCGCCGGCTTCGCCCCCAATCCGGCGCGCGCGGTGCACGCCTTCTGCCACGCGCTGCCCGGCACCTGGCACCAGATGGGCGTGCTGCTGAATGCTGCATCGGCCCTGTCGTGGTGGGCCGGCGTCTGCGGCCGCGGCGAGGCCGAGCTGGTGGCCGAGGCGCAGGCCCTGGCGGCCGGTGCCGGCGGCGCGATGTTCGCGCCCTACCTGGCCGGCGAGCGCACGCCGCACAACAACACCGCACTGCGCGGCGGCTTTGCCGCGCTGGCGCCCGACACCACGCGCGCCGCGATGACGCAGGCCGTGCTGGACGGCGTGGCCTACGCGCTGGCCGACTGCCGCGATGCGCTGGCCGATGCCGGCACCGTGCTGGCCGAGGCCAGCGTGATCGGCGGCGGCGCGCGCTCGGCGCACTGGGTGCAGACGCTGGCCGACGTGCTGGCGCTGCCGCTGCACCAGGTGGCCGACAGCGAGCACGGCTGCGCGCTCGGCGCCGCGCGCCTGGCCCGCATGGCCGCTGGCGGCGGCGGGCTGGAGATCGCCCGACCCGCGCGCCGGCTGCGCAGTTTTGAACCCCGCCCCGACGCCGTGGCCCGGCACAACGAGTGCCAGCGGCGCTGGCGACACCTGGCACGCCAAGCCGCCGAACTGGCGGCGGCCACGGCCTGAGCACCACGCCGGCAACGGCACCCGACCCCTCACCGCAGGATCCATCCCATGCTGCAAAAAACCCGCACCCGACGCGCACGCAACGGCTACTTCACCATCGACGAGCCGCTGCGCTATGCCGGCCCGCGCTTCAAGCCGAGCGCGAAGCGCCCGCTGGCCTACCGCTGGTACGACCCCGAGCGCATGGTGCTCGGCAAGCGCATGGAAGATCACCTGCGCTTTGCGGTGTGCTACTGGCACAGCTTCGTCTGGCCGGGGCTGGACCCGTTTGGCGGCGACAGCTTCGGCCGCCCGTGGCATGCCGCCGGCGGCGACCCGATGCAGCAGGCGCTGGCCAAGGCCGACGTCGCGTTCGACCTGTTCACGCTGCTCGGCGTGCCCTACTTCACCTTCCACGACCGCGACATCGCGCCCGAAGGCGCCACGCTGGCCGAGAGCAATGCCAACGTGCGCCGCATCGGCGAGGTGTTCGCGCAGAAGATGCAAGATAGCGGCGTGAAGCTGCTGTGGGGCACCGCCAACCTGTTCTCGAACCGCCGCTTCATGGCCGGCGCTGCCACCAACCCCGACCCGGAGGTGTTTGCCTACGCCGCCGCGCAGGTGAAGAACGCGCTCGAGCTGACGCACGAGCTGGGCGGCGAGAACTATGTGCTGTGGGGCGGCCGCGAAGGCTACGAGACGCTGCTCAACACCGACATGAAGC
>CAYPDO010000899.1:0-1969 GCA_964409495.1 uncultured Bordetella sp. | reverse complement strand
GTGACGGTCGAGCAGTTCAAGGGCGGGCAATCGAACCCCACCTTCCAGGTCACGGCCGGTGGCCAGCGCTATGTGCTGCGCCGCAAGCCACCGGGCAACCTGCTGCCCTCGGCCCATGCGGTCGACCGCGAGTTCAAGGTCATCAGCGCGCTGCACGGCAGCGCGGTGCCGGTGGCCAGACCTTGGGCGCTGTGCGAAGACACGGCCGTCATCGGCTCGATGTTCTACCTGATGGACTGCGTGGACGGCCGCGTGCTGTGGGATCCCACGCTGCCGGGCATGACACCGGCCGAGCGCGCCGCCCACTACGACGAACTGGGCCGGGTGATCGCTGCGCTGCACAGCGTGGATGTGCAGGCCGTGGGCCTGGACAGCTACGGCAAGCCCGGCCAGTACGTGGCGCGCCAGGTGGAGCGCTGGACCAGGCAGTACCGCGCCGCCGAGACCGAGCCCATCGAGGCCATGAACCGGCTGATCGAATGGCTGCCGGCGCGCATCCCGGCCGGTGACGACACCCGCGTGGTGCACGGTGACTACCGCTTCGACAACGTGATCTTCCACCCCACCGAGCCGCGCATCCTGGCGGTGCTGGACTGGGAGCTCTCCACGCTGGGCCACCCACTGGTCGATTTCGCCTACCACTGCATGACTTGGCACATGGCCAATGGCGAGGGCAACCGCGGCCTGGCCGGTGTGGACCTGGCCGCGCTGGGCATCCCCGACGAAGCCGCGTACCTGGCGCGCTACCTCCAGCGCACCGGCCGTCCGGCCGGCAGCGTCAGTGCCGCCGACTGGAACTACTACCTGGTGTTCAACATGTTCCGCCTGGCCGGCATCCTGCAAGGCATCCTGGCGCGTGCGCTGCAGGGCAATGCCTCGAACACCCGCGCGCTGGAGGCAGGCAAGCGCGCCCGGCCGCTGGCCGAGCAGGCGTGGGCACTTGCGCAAACTCTGTGAGCGGCCGAGGGAGCGCAGCATGGAACTGAAGGACAAGGTCATCATCGTCACCGGCGGTGGTTCGGGCATCGGCGCAGCGGCCTGCCGGCGTTTTGCGCAGGAGCGGCCCATGGCCATCATCGTGGCCGACCGCAACGAAGGCGCTGCCGCCGCCGTGGCCGCCAGCCTGGTGCAGCACACCACGGCCCAGGCCGTGCGCTGCGACGTGGCGGTAGAGGCCGAGGTGCAGGCCCTGGTGCAGCAGACCACGGCGCGCTTCGGCCGGGTGGACGTGTTCTTCGCCAATGCCGGCATTGCGCTGCCCGGCGGGCTGGATGCGCCCGATGACGCCTGGCAGCAGTGCTGGAATGTCAACGTGATGGCCCATGTGTACGCCGCACGCGCGGTGGTGCCGCAGATGGTGGCGCGCGGCGCGGGCTACTTCGTCAGCACCGCATCCGCCGCCGGCCTGCTGTCGCATGTGGATTCGCCCACCTATGCCGTCACCAAGCATGGCGCGGTGGCCTTTGCGGAATGGCTGGCCATCAACCATGGCCACGAGGGCGTGCGCGTGAGCTGCCTGTGCCCGCAGGGCGTGCGCACGCCGATGCTGATGGGCGCCGAAGGCGACCGCAAGAGCTTCCTGCAGGACGGCATGCTCGAGCCGGAGCAGGTGGCCGACGAAGTCGTCAAGGTGATGCGCGCCGAGACCTTTCTGATCCTGCCCCACCCCGAGGTGGCCGACTACGTGCGCCACAAGGCCAACGACATCGACCGCTGGCTGGGCGGCATGCGCAAGGTCAAGGCCAAGTCTCGCGCGCTGCTGTCGGAAGGCTGAGGCCGCCCACCGCCCGCCGACCGCCCGCCACCCGTTTGCCGGAGCCCGCCATGCACGCCGCCTACTACGACAAGCCCGGCCCCGCCGCTGAGGTGCTGATGCTGGGGGAACTGCCCGATGCCGAGCCCGGTGCCGGCGAGCTGCGCGTGCGCCTGCAATGGTCGGGCGTGAACCCGTCGGACGTGAAGGGCCGCG
>CAYPDO010000898.1:0-1972 GCA_964409495.1 uncultured Bordetella sp. | reverse complement strand
GAGATCGGCGCCGGCATCCAGCTGGGCCCGAACGCCTTCCATGCCTTCGATGCGTTGGGCGTGGGCGCGCGCGCGCGCAGCCTGGCCGTCTACACCGATTGCATGGTGATGCACGATGCGCTCGACGAATACGAGGTGGGCCGCATCCCCACCGGCGCGGCCTTCCGCCAGCGCTTCGGCAACCCGTATGCGGTGATCCACCGCGTCGATGTGCACCGGTCGCTGCTGGAAGGCGTGCAGCAGAGCGGCCGCGTCGAGTTCCTCACCGCCACCCGCGCCGAGCGCATCGAGCAGGATGCCGATGGCGTGACCGTGATCGACCAGCGCGGCGGCATGCACCGCGGCGTGGCACTGATCGGCGCCGATGGCGTGAAGAGCGTGGTGCGCCAGCAATTCGTGGGCGACCCCGCACGCGTGACCGGCCATGTGGTCTACCGTGCGGTGGTCGACAGGGCGGACTTTCCGCAGAACCTGCAGTGGAACGCCGCCAGCATCTGGGTGGGCCCCAACTGCCACCTGGTGCACTACCCGCTGCGCGGCGGCGAGCAGTACAACGTGGTCGTCACCTTCCACAGCCGCCAGCCCGAGGAATGGGGCGTCACCGAGGGCAGCAAGGAGGAGGTGCAGAGCTACTTCCAGGGCATCTGCGCCAAGGCGCGCCAGCTGATCGACCTGCCCAAGAGCTGGAAACGCTGGGCCACCGCCGATCGCGAGCCGATCGACCAGTGGACCCACGGCCGCGTCACGCTGCTGGGCGATGCGGCGCACCCCACCACGCAGTACATGGCCCAGGGCGCCTGCATGGCGATGGAGGATGCGGTGACGCTGGGCGAGGCGCTGCGCCGCCACGGCAATGACTGGACGCAGGCGCTCGATCTGTACCAGCGCAGCCGCGTGGCACGCACCGCGCGCATCGTGCTCAGCTCACGCGAGATGGGTCGCATCTATCACGCAAAGGGCGTGGAACGCCTGGTGCGCAATGACCTGTGGCGAGGCCGCTCGCCTGAGCGCTTCTACGACGCGATGGAATGGCTGTACGGCTGGAACGTGAACAACTGTCTGTCGGATTGACCCACCCCCGCAGCGCCTGCGGCGCCTCCCCCTCAAGGGGGCGCCATCCTTGGCCCGGCAGAGCCGGATCCTCGATGGCTGCTTGGTTTTGATCGGAGAACTGCAATGAGTGTTGATGCTCCACTGGGCCGGCTGGAAGACCTGCCCGCCGACTACGTGGCCGATCTGCGCGCACTGAACCTGGTGCCGCTGTGGCCCAGCCTGCGCGCGGTGCTGCCGCCGGCCAAGCCGCGCCCGGCCACCCAGGCCACCCACTGGTCCTACGAGGCACTGCGCCCTCTGCTGCTGCGCGCCGGCGAGCTGACGCCCATCGAGAAGGCCGAGCGCCGTGTGCTGGTGCTGGCCAACCCCGGCCACGGCCTCGAGAACATGAAGGCCAGCCCGGCCATGTACCTGGGCATGCAGCTGCTGCTGCCCGGTGAATGGGCGCCCAGCCACCGCCACACGCCGAACGCCGTGCGCATGGTGGTGGAAGGCGAGGGCGCCTGGACCACGGTGGATGGCGAGAAGTGTCCGATGTCGCGCGGCGACCTGATCCTCACGCCCACCGGCCTGTGGCACGAGCATGGCCACGACGGCAGCGCGCCGGTGGTGTGGCTGGATGTGCTCGATCTGCCGCTGGTCTACTACATGGAGGCCAGCTACCACCTCAACGGCACGCGGCAGCAGCTCAGGGACCGACGGGCCGCTCCCGAGGTTCCTGACCCCCTCGGGGGGCGGGGCGCCGAAGGTGCGCCAGGGGGCGCCATGTCTGCCGAGCGAGGCGACCGCGCCTACACCCGCAGCGGCATGGTGCCCACGCCGGTGTTCGGGCGTGCCGGCAAGCGCTACCCGATGCTGCGCTACCCCTGGGCCGAGGCGCGCGCCGCGCTGCTGGCGCTGGCCGAAGACCAGCCGGCGC
>CAYPDO010000897.1:0-1976 GCA_964409495.1 uncultured Bordetella sp. | reverse complement strand
CCCTGCCACCCGCCTGAAGACCTGATCGTCCAACAAGGCGCGCTGCCATCGCAGCACCCCTTCGAGATCGCCCTGAACGGCGCAGCCCGCAGGCCCAGCAGGTCCGCGGGCTTTGCTGCTGATGGACACGTCGCGCTGCAGTGCCTGCCTGGCTGGGCGGGACAGCGGCGCGAGCAAGCATGCACATGGCTACCAACTCTCCGATCGAAACTGTCTCCACCGGTGCTGACAAGGCCAAGCTGGCTGCTGCTGGCGTGCTGGTCATCGCGGGCGTGGCGGCCTACTACCTGTTGGGCAAGCAGGATCTGTGGGTGCGTGTGCTGGCCCTGCTGGTCTTGCTGGCGGGCGCCGTGGCCACGTTCTTCACGGCCGAGACCGGCAAGCAGCTGATTGCCTTCGGGCGCGATTCGGTCAAGGAGACCAAGAAGGTCGTCTGGCCGGCCCGCAAGGAGGCCATGCAGATGACCGGTTACGTGTTTGCCTTCGTCTTTGTGATGGCGTTCTTCCTGTTCGCCACCGACAAGACGATCGAATGGGTGCTGTACGTCCTGTTCCTGGGCTGGAAGCGCTGAAGTGGTTGGAGAGCAATGAGTTAACTCACGCCCCAGGCCGCAGCGGCCGACACCGCAGCCGCGCCGGCCAATCCGATGCGCTGGTATGTGGTGCATGCCTATTCGGGCATGGAAAAGGCTGTCGAGCGCAACATCCGCGAGCGCATCGAGCGCGCCGGCATGCACGACAAGTTCGGCCGCATCCTGGTGCCCACCGAAGAGGTGGTGGAGCTGAAGAACGGCAAGAAGGCCGTTACCGAGCGTCGCTTCTTCCCGGGCTATGTGCTGGTCGAGATGCTGATGGACGACGAGTCCTGGCACCTGGTCAAGCACACCAGCAAGGTCACCGGCTTCGTCGGTGGGGCCAAGAACAAGCCCGCGCCGATCTCGGAAGCCGAGGTCATGAAGATCGTCAACCAGATGCAGGAAGGTCTGGAGAAGCCGCGGCCCAAGGTGGAGTGGCAGGTTGGCGAGCTGGTGCGCGTCAAGGAAGGCCCGTTCACCGACTTCAACGGCGCGGTCGAGGAAGTCAACTACGAGAAGTCCAAGGTGCGGGTCTCGGTCACGATCTTCGGTCGTGCCACGCCGGTCGAGCTGGATTTCGCGCAGGTCGAGAAGGTCTGAGCGCCGCTCACTGAATCCAGGGCTGATGGCGTGGCGCGACCCGGCGCCGCCAGCCCGTCCAAGCAACAGGGTCGCACAGCACGAGGAGCCTGCACTCATGGCAGGCGCTTGAACTCGTTAGGAGCCATTCATGGCAAAGAAAATCGTCGGCTTCATCAAGCTGCAAGTGCCGGCAGGCAAGGCCAATCCTTCGCCCCCGATCGGCCCCGCGCTGGGTCAGCGCGGTCTGAACATCATGGAGTTCTGCAAGGCGTTCAACGCCCAGACCCAGGGCGTCGAGCCCGGTCTGAAGCTGCCCGTGGTGATCACCGCCTATGCGGACAAGAGCTTCACCTTCGTGCTGAAGTCGCCGCCCGCGACTGTGTTGCTGAAGAAGGCCGCGAAGATCGAGAAGGGCTCCGGCCGTGCGCACCTGGACAAGGTGGGCAAGATCAACCGCGCCCAGCTCGAAGAAATCGCCAAGGTGAAGGTCAAGGACTTGACCGCCGCCGACATGGATGCCGCCGTGCGCACGATCGCCGGCTCGGCCCGCTCGATGGGCCTGATCGTGGAAGGGGTCTGACATGGCCAAGCTCACCAAGCGTCAAAAGGCGTCGGCCGGCAAGGTCGACAGCCTCAAGCTCTACACCTTCGATGACGCCATGGCGCTCATCCGCGAGTGCGCCGTTGCCAAGTTCGACGAGTCGATCGACGTCGCCGTGCAGCTGGGCGTCGATGCCAAGAAGTCGGACCAGGTGGTGCGCGGTGGCATTCTGCTTTGCGGGCCTTCGGCATCGGCGGACGAGTTGCATCTCAAAGACG
>CAYPDO010000896.1:0-1977 GCA_964409495.1 uncultured Bordetella sp. | reverse complement strand
GCATTGGCCTGGGCGGCACTGGTGGTGATCAGGCCATTGGCCGAGAGCTGGAACTTCGGGCCGGTGTGCATCAGCATGAAGCAGCCGGTGCCATAGGTGTTCTTGGCCAGCCCGGCCGAGAAGCAGGCCTGGCCGAACAGCGCGCTCTGCTGGTCGCCGGCCATGCCGGCGATCGGGATGGCCGCGCCCAGCAGGCCGGGCAGGCTTTCGCCGAAGACATGCGCCGACGGGTGCACCTGCGGCAGCAGGCTGTCGGGCACGTGCAGCAGCTTCAGCAGCTCGTGGTCCCACACGTTGTGGCGCACATCGAACAGCATGGTGCGCGCGGCGTTGCTCACGTCGGTGGCATGCACATGGCCGCCGGTCAGCTTCCAGAGCAGCCAGCTGTCCACCGTGCCGAAGGCCAGGTCGCCGTGCGCCGCGTCGATGTGGGCGCCGCTCACATGGTCGAGGATCCAGCGGATCTTGCTGGCCGAGAAGTACGCGTCCACCACCAGGCCGGTGCTGGCGCGGATCTGTTCGGCATGCCCGTGCTCGCGCAGCTGCGCGCACAGCGGCTCGCCGCGGCGGTCCTGCCAGACGATGGCGTTGTGGATGGCCTGGCCGGTGCGGCGGTTCCACACCACGGTGGTCTCGCGCTGGTTGGTGATGCCGATGGCGGCGATGTCGGCCGCGCTGAGGCCGGCCTTGGCCAGCGCCTCGCGCGCGGTGTCGAGCTGGCTTTGCCAGATCTCCTCGGGGTCGTGCTCCACCCAGCCGGGCTGCGGGTAGATCTGGCGGAACTCGCGCTGCGCCATGGCCACGATGCGGCCCTGGCCATCGAACACGATGCTGCGCGAGCTGCTGGTGCCCTGGTCCAGGGCCAGAACATGGGTCTTGGTCGTCATGCGTTGTCTCCTGCCACCGCGCACTGCACGCCGGCCTCGGCCAGCAGGCTGGCAAAGGGCGGGGGTGGCGGCGCATCGGTGAACAGCTGGTCCACCTGGTCGAGCCGGCCCACCTCGACCATCGCCGGGCGGTTGAACTTGCTGTGGTCGGCGGCCAGCCACACCTGGCGGCTGGCGCGGATGATGGCCTGCGCCACCTTCACCTCGCGGTAGTCGTAGTCGCGCAGCGTGCCGTCGGCCTCGATGCCCGAGATGCCGATCAGGCCGATGTCCACGCGGAACTGGCTGATGAACTCCACCGTGGCCTCGCCGACGATGCCGCGGTCGCGGTGGCGCACCGCGCCGCCGGCCACGATCACCTCGCAGTCGGGGCTGTCGCTCAGGATGGCCGCCACGTTCAGGTTGTTGGTGATCACGCGCAGTCCGCGGCGGCCGGCCAGCGCCCGCGCGATGGCCTCGGTGGTGGTGCCGATGTTGAGGATCAGGCTGCAGCCCTCGGGCACCTCGCGCGCCACGGCGCGGGCGATGCGCTGCTTGGCCTCGTCGTGCAGCGCCTGGCGCTGGCGGTAGGCAATGTTCTCGGTGGTGGAGCTGGGCAGGCGCACGCCGCCGTGGTAACGCGCCACCAGGCCGGCATCGGCCAGCAGCTTCACATCGCGCCGCACGGTCTGCAGCGTGACGCCGAAACGCTCGGCCAGCGCCTCCACGCTGGCGGTGCCGAGCTCGCGCACCGCGGCCAGCATGGCCTCGTGGCGGGGGTTGGCGGGCATGGAGCTCATCGGCGTGGACGGGTCGGCAACTGCGGCGCGGCGAAGGGTAAGCCATGTTCGCATCGGGTTCTCCCGGGGCGAACCCGCTTGCATTCGATCATGCAATCGGCTAAAAAAGAAAAGGAACGAACACAAACGAATGTGCGTTTGACGTTCAAACGAACACGATGCCGAGCCCGTCAAGGCATCACACCGCGCCGGCCCCGGCCCGCGGACCCGAGGAGACCCGATTGACCGAGCCCCAGGCCGGCGCCAGCGCGCCAGGTACGCCCACGGCCCCGCCCACGTCCTGCGACGTGCTGGTGGTGGGCGGCGGCATC
>CAYPDO010000895.1:0-1979 GCA_964409495.1 uncultured Bordetella sp. | reverse complement strand
GGGCGGCATCTCCAGGCCATAGACGGCCTTGTTGCGCTCGATCTCGCCGAGCGCGATCTCCAGTTCATAGAGCTGGTCGTTGCGCGCCTCGTCCACCCGCGGCGCCTGGCTGGTGGGGCCGATGAACAGGCCCGAGAACAGGTAGCTCAAGCTGGGATGGTTGTGCCAGCAGGCCAAGAGCGAGGCCAGCAGATCGGGCCGGCGCAGGAAGGGCGAATCCTCGGGCCGTGCGCCGCCCAGCACGATGTGGTTGCCACCACCGGTGCCGGTGTGGCGGCCGTCGAGCATGAACTTCTCGCTCGACAGGCGCGTCTGCCAGGCCGCGTCGTACAGGAACTCGGTGTGCTCGACCAGTTCCTTCCAGTCGTGCGCCGGGTGGATGTTGACCTCGATGACACCGGGATCGGGCGTGACCTGCAGCAGCTTCAGGCGCGGATCGCGCGGCGGCGGGTAGCCTTCCAGCACCAGCTTGACGCCACGCTCCACGGCCGTGGCTTCCACCGCGGCCAGCAGTTCCAGGTAATCCTCCAGGCGCTGCAGCGGCGGCATGAAGACATACAGCACGCCGCGCTGGCGGCCGCTGTCCAGCGCCGCGGCCTCGACCTTGGGGCCGTTGACGCGCGAGGGGTCACGCACCTCCACCACCAGCGCGCTGCGCACGATCCACGAGGCCGATTCAAAGCGGTTGGGCGCGCGGCTGGGGTCGACGGCCGGCTCGGTGGCGGCCGGGCCCTGGCCGGACAGCGCCGGCATGCCGCCCGATGCGCCAGCCCCGGCCGCATGGCCCTGCCCCTGCACGGCCACCATGCCGCCCTCGGCAAAACCGCCGCCCACCACATGCGCGGCGTACTGGCTGCGGATGGTGGCCGCGGCCGGCAGCGCATCGCGCGGGGCGAAGGGGTCGTGCTCGATGTGGTACGGGTACTCGGTACCGCTCACCCAGGGCAGTGAATCCAGCGGCAGGCGGTAGCCCATCGGCGAATCGCCCGGGAACAGGTACATGCGCTCGTCGCGGAAGAACCAGGGCCCGGTCTCCCAGCGCGCGCCGGCCAGGGCCACGCCACCCTCGGCGCGCCGCAACGGCAGCGCATAGCCCACCACCTGGTCAAGCCCCTGGCCAAACACGCGGCGCAGGCGCACGCGTTCCATCTCGTCGTCGAGCCGGGCGTCAAAGGGGTCGACATTGACCGGCAGGCGGCGCTCGCGCCACAGGAAATACCAGGTGTCTTCAAAGCCTGGCTGCACATGATCAGCCGTGATGCCCAGGCGGCGCGTCAGCGCCTGCATGAAGGCCTGGGCGTCGGCGGCGGTGTAGTGGTGGTCGCCACGCTCGTCGGCGAACAGCGCGGGGTCATGCCAGCAGGGCTGGCCATCGGCGCGCCAGCAGATGCTGAGCGCCCAGCGCGGCAGCTGTTCGCCCGGGTACCACTTGCCCTGGCCGAAGTGCAGGAAGCCGCCCTCGGCGTAGTGGGCGCGCAGGCGCTGTGTGAGGTCTTGCGCCAGCATGCGCTTGGTGGGGCCCAGCGCATCGGTGTTCCACTCGGCGCCGTCGCGGTCGTCCACGCTGACGAAGGTGGGCTCGCCGCCCATGGTCAGGCGCACGTCGCCGGCCTTCAGCTTGGCATCCACCGCATCGCCCAGGGCCAGCACCTCGGCCCACTGCGCCTCGGTGTAGGGCTGGGTCACGCGCGGCGACTCGTAGATGCGCGTGATCTGCATGTGGTGCTCGAAGCGCACCTCGCATTCGTCCACCGCGCCGCTGATCGGCGCCGCGCTGCCCGGCACCGGCGTGCAGGCCACCGGGATGTGGCCCTCGCCGGCCAGCAGGCCCGAGGTGGGGTCGAAGCCGATCCAGCCGGCACCGGGCAGGAACACCTCGCACCAGGCGTGCAGATCGGTGAAGTCGACCTCGGTGCCGCTGGGGCCGTCCAGCGCCTTGAGGTCGGGCTTCAGCTGGATCAGGTAGCCCGAGACGAAGC
>CAYPDO010000894.1:0-1979 GCA_964409495.1 uncultured Bordetella sp. | reverse complement strand
TGACCGAACAGCCGCGGCCCGGGTTCAGGCAAGGCGGCGAGTGCGCGCGCCACCTCGTCGTGCGACAGCACCACCGGCAGGCGCGGTGGGCGCTGGGGGCGCGAGATCTCGTCCATCCACGGCAGGCGCAGGCCCAGCACCTTCTGGTAGAGAAACAGCAGTGCAGACAGCGCCTGCTTGTGCGTGGAGGCCGAGACCTGCCGCTCGGCCGCCAGCCAGGACAGGAGATCCTCGACTGCATCGCCGCCCAGGTCAGCCGGATGCCGCAGCTGGTGGTAGCGCACAAAGGCCCGCACCCAATGGACGTAGGCCTGCTCGGTTCGTATGCTGTAGTGCATGAAACGGATCTGGCTGCGCAGCCGATCCAGCAGCCGAACGGGAGGCGGCTCAGCATGGGGAGGCATGGTCAAGCTCCAGCGCGCGTGATACTGTACGCCTATACAGTATTCATCGTTTCTCGCCACGGCGCAAGCGAAGCCCTTCGCGAGGGGCCCGGTGCCAGGCGCGAGCCCGCCGATGCCACCCAAGACGCCACCCTCCGCCGCCCGGATTGCGCTGCTGGCCGTGACCAAGCGCCTGCTGCCCGGCCGCCCCGGCACCAAGCGCCACCAGCAACAGCACGGCGCGCAACTGGTGTGCGTGCGCTATCGCCACGACCCCGAAAACGGCCGGCGCTACACCACCGTGGAACTGCTGGTGGACGACAGCCCGCTGCCGCTGGATTGCCGGTCCGGCCCGACCGTGCGCGTGACGATCCGCCCGAACGAGGTGGTACTGCAGCAGTTGCTGGCCCGCCATGGCCAGCCCGAGACTGGCGAATCCCAGCCCTGCCAGATCCCGCGCCCGCTGGCGCTGGCGCTGGGGCTGCAGGACAAGGTCATCAGAAACAAGCGCCCCCGCACCCGATCCACCGAGCCCAAGTGACCACCCGTGGCAACAAGTGACCACCGGTGGATACATTGGGTGATGTCGAAAGCACGTTAGGCCTCACACCAAACGCCTTGACTGTTCGCCAGTACATGAATGCCATTGCCAAAGCCACAGCCTACTTTGCCTGCGGTGTTTCCTGTTTCCTTGGAACCACGATGCTGTCGGTGTACTTGGCTGTTTACCTGTACGGTCAAGAAATACCCTATCCGGTCCTTCTCCTATTGTGGTTCGCAGTGTTTGCTTGCCTTGCTCTCACGTTCCGTGCCATTCCTCGGTGGCGATACAGAATTTCGACGGCGATGCTAATATTGGCTGCAATAGTTGTTTTCGCACCAACTCACAACTGCGGGAGGTCTGATGCCGAATCCTCTAGAACTTGTTAATTTCTCTTCCGCATCGTATACCGGCGAAACGTCAAGGACCACAGTTCCGCCCTCCCGAAACGCCGTTCGAAGTGGTAGCAGTGAGGCCTAACACTTCGCTCAACCGGACCCACCACAGCATGCCGCCGTCCGGCCCTCCATTTCATTCTGGCCCAGCCGTCGTCACGCTGCGGCGGTCCGGTTAGCTCAAACGTTAGGCCGCACACACAGACGCCGAGGTTGTTGGAAGATTGAAGAATGAAGACTAGAGTCCAACTCTCATTCATATTATTGGCAACTACATTTGCTTCCGCGTTTGCTTCTTCAATTGTTGGAATGTTAGCCTCTACTGTACTAAACGCGTGTGACCCGAAGCTAGGATGCACTTTCGGGATTCAATTCATGGCCATTCTGTCCGCAGTCGTCGGTTTGCTTCTCGGAATCGCACTAGTTTGTGGTTTCGCTGGCTACACGGCAGCAACAAGAAAGTTACTAACTCCACGTTTTACTATTCAATTGAGCGCTTTGGCTGGCGCAGCTTTGGGTTCACTTTGGTCATTATTTGCCTTCTCTACATACCACTAGTGAATCGGCAATCCACAAAGCATGCTTAGTTCAATTTTCTCAATCAAAGGCTCAACCCGCGCAGTGCGGCCTAACCATTCGCTCAACCGGACCCATTGCGGC
>CAYPDO010000893.1:0-1992 GCA_964409495.1 uncultured Bordetella sp. | reverse complement strand
TGCCAATTTTTCCTGCAGGCGCCACCCCTAAGTTGAAGGGCAGCTGACTGCAGTGACCGCATTGGGCAGCAGCCGGCCATGAGCCGACCGACAGCCGGGGATCTCGATTGCAGTCGTTCGTCCGTAGCGGCAAGGGTGAGTGCGTCAATTTGGCACGTGACCACGGCTGCCAAAGATGATTGCCGCGCCGACAACAAAGAGCATCAGACCGAACCAAGTGAGACCAGACCATTGCGCACTTGTCGAGGTAACTCGCCAGTGGTCGATGGCCGTGGCCGCCAATACCTGCCCGGTGATCAACTCGACGGTGGTCAACACTGCGCCGACGCCTCGGAATCCCAACAGGAGCGCGAACACCACGCCCGTGCCGAGCAGGCCTGGCACCACATACCACGCCGCCCAAGTGTCAGTGACGGAGGATAAGAACTCGCCGCGGTACAGCAGCAGGTTGAGCGCGACCAACAGCACAAGGCCGACCAGCGAATTCAGCAACAGCGCGGTGGAGTAGGCCAGGCCGCGCCCAACCATGCTCGCCAGCATGAGGTTTTGCGCAGGCAGCGCCATGCCGGCCAGGAACACGAGCCCCGTGCACCAGGCAGCGGCTGTCTCAGTTCGCACGTGTGGCACCGGGTGCGTCGATGAATCTCTGCACGAACACCAGGTCGAGCCAGCGCCCGAACTTGTGGCCGACCTCGCGAAAGTGCGCCACCCGCTCGAACCCCAGCTTCTCGTGCATGCGCAGCGAACCCTCGTTGGCCGCGTCAATCCCGCCGATCATCACGTGCTTGTCCATGTCCGAAGCCGGGCGGAACAAGGCCTGTACCAGCCGAGACCCGATCCCCTGACCGCGACACTGGCCGCGCACGTGCACGCTGTGTTCAACCGAGTAGCGGTAGCCCGGCCAGGCGCCCCGGAACTCGCCGAAGGATGAGAAGCCGAGCACCTCGCCACGGAGTTCCGCGACAAGCACCGGGTATCCTGCCGAGCGCCTCGCGTCGAACCAGGCGCGCCGGTCTTCCAGGGTGGATGGTGCCGGAGAGTAGACGGCGGTCGACGTCAGGATGACATCGTTGTAGATCGCCAGAATGCCTTCGAGATCCGCCGGCGTGGCATCGCGGATGTACGGTGTCTCCATGCAGGTTGCCTGTACGTGTCCTGGTGCGTATCTACTATAGTGGACGTATGGGTACCATGCAAGACGATCCCACGCCACGAATCGCCGCGCGCCTGCGAGAACAGCGGCGGCTGCGTTCATGGAGCCTCGACGATCTGGCAACGCAGTCCGGCGTGTCCAAGGCCATGCTCAGCAAGATTGAGCGCGGCGAGGCAAGCCCCACGGCGGCGCTTCTGGGCAAGATCAGTGGCGCGCTCGGCATGACGCTGAGCGCGCTGCTGGCGGATGAGACAGGCGGTGCGGAGCGACTGGTTCGCGCAGCCGATCAGCCGGTTTGGCGTGATCCCGGCACCGGCTACACACGCAAGCAGCTTTCGCCGCTTTCCGACATGCCGATGCATCTCGTGGAGGTGCGCCTGCCTGGAGGCGCGGAAGTTCGATTTCCGGCTTCGGCCTATGCCTTCATTCGGCAGCTCATCTGGGTCGTTTCAGGCGTGCTCGAATTCAGCGAAGGCGCAGTCACCCACAGGTTGGGCGCCGGTGACTGCCTCGCGCTCGGTGAGGCCAGCGACTGCGTTTTCCACAACCCCCTTCGCGGCGAATGCCGCTATTTGGTGGCGATCGTGCGCCGTTGAGTGGGCCGCCACCCGACGGTCCGCTTCATGCGATGTGGAACTCTCACTTCGGGTCGTGAGCACCTGTTCCTGACCGGGAAGAGCAGTCATTGGATCGTCCTGGCGGCCGAGACCGGCGCGAACGACCGCTGCACCTCGCATGGCTGACCTCCGGGGGCATTCTGCTCGTCCGGGCCAGCGACCGCTTGGTGGTGATCAGCGGGAGTTCGACCCAAGGCAGCGACAGGCAGCAACCGCTGCAAA
>CAYPDO010000892.1:0-2001 GCA_964409495.1 uncultured Bordetella sp. | reverse complement strand
CAGGGGCCGGCGATGGCCACGGCCAGCGCCAGCACGAACACCGCCGGCGTGTAGATCGCCGCAAAGCGGTCGACGAAGCGCTGGGTGGGCGCGCGACTGCCCTGGGCCTGCTCGACCGCATGGATGATCCGCGCCAGCGTGGACTGCGAGGCCGCTGCCGTGACGCGGCACTCGATGGTGCCGGTCTGGTTGATGGTGCCGGCGTAGACCGCATCGCCCGGGCTCTTGTCCACCGGCAGGCTCTCTCCAGTGACCGGTGCCTGGTCGATGCTCGTCCCGCCTTCCGTGACGACCCCGTCCATCGCGACGCGCTCGCCGGGCCTGACCCGCACCGTCGCGCCGATCGGCACCTCAGCCACGGCCACGGACTTCCACGTGCCGTCGGCTTGCCGCAGGTCGGCCATTTCGGGCGAGAGCGCGAGCAGGCCGCTGATCGCATTGCGCGCGCGGTCAACGGCGCGGGCTTCGATCAGCTCGGCGACGGCGTAGAGCGCCATGACCATCGCGGCCTCGGGCCACTGACCGATGACGAAGGCGCCGGCGACCGCCACGGTCATCAGGGCGTTGATGTTCAGGCGGCCGTGCCCCAGCGCCGTCAGCCCCTTGCGGAAGGTGCCGAAGCCGGCCAGTGCGATGGCAGCGGCGGCGATGGCCAGGCCTGCCGGCCTGGACCACGGCGCGTCGGGCACGAAGAAGGACAGGCCCTCGGCGGCGATGGCAAGTGCGAGGGCGGCCAGCAGGCGGGGGAGGCCCGTGCCGGTCTTCGCATCGTGATCGTGGGCTGCGGCGTCGCCGTCCTGCGTCGAGGCCGGCGCGGCGGGCCATGGATGGATCTCGAAGCCGCTGTTTCGGATCGCCTCGACCGCCGCAATTGCCGCCTGAGGGTCGCCGTCAATTCGAAGGCTGCGTTCGCCCAGCTGAAAGCGCAGCCCCACAAGGCCCGGAATGCCCTCGACCGCGCGCCGAATCTCGGACTCCTCGGCCGCGCAGTCCATGGCGGGGACCCTGAAACGCTGGCCGCTCAAGGTCTGCTGCGCGTCCGGGGCGACCGTGGCGGAGCCGACGGGATGGCAGCAATCGCCGCAGCCGGGAACACCGGTGGCGCGAACGGACGCCGGCTTGATGTCATGGGTGTGTTCGTGGGCCATGGCTCGATTGGAAACCCTGAAGTGGGTATAGAGTCAAGACGTACCGCGAACCCGCGCTTGCGGGAAGGAGTCCGACCATGCGCATCGGCGAACTGGCCCAGGCCAGCGGAACGCCTGTTGAGACGATCCGCTTCTACGAGCGCGAGGGCCTGCTACCCACGGCCGCCCGAACGGAGGGCAACTACCGCATCTACACGCCGCATCACGCGGAGCGGCTGGCGTTCATCCGCCAGTGCCGCAGCCTGGACATGACACTTGACGAGGTGCGGGTGCTGCTGCGATTCAAGGATCAGCCGACGGCTGACTGCGGCGAAGTCAACAGCCTGCTCGATGAGCACATCGGCCATGTGGCCGAACGGATCCGGGCCCTGCGCGCCCTGGAGAAGGAGCTGCGTGCGCTTCGGGCGGCTTGTCCAGTGCCGCATGCAGCCGCCGACTGCGGCATTCTGCAGGGCATAGACCACGCGGGGGCAAAACCGCCGACGGCCGCCAGGCGCCACGTCCGCGGAGCTCACTGAGCGTTGGCAGGCTTGACCGAGTGCGGGATGAAGTGCTGTCGCTGTCTGGAAGTGTTTGAGTGAGATAGCCTGCTTCCGGCTCTGCGACAGAGATCAGCAGGCCGTCGAACGGCAGCTTCCTGGCACGAACGTGTCCGACTGCTTGTGGCCGAGTCCGGGTAGTTGTGGTGGCCGCTGTGTAGACACTCATCGCCGCGTCGCTGGCCCACTCGAGCAGCGCAACTGCCGTGGTCGTCGGGGTCCGACCAGCGCTCTCGCTTAGACGTTCCAGCCTGCCCGGCACCTCGCGTGTTTCACCCAGGATGGGTTTCGCCGGTCCCCGGTGGATCAGCGGC
>CAYPDO010000891.1:0-2003 GCA_964409495.1 uncultured Bordetella sp. | reverse complement strand
CGATCAGGCTCACGGCCAGCAGCGAGTGGCCGCCCAGCTCGAAGAAGTTGTCATGCCGGCCCACCGCGGGCAGGCCCAGCACCTCGGCCCACAGCCGGGCCAGCGTGCACTCCAGCTCGCCCTGCGGCGCCTCATGGCTGCGCTGCACGCGCGCCGAGGCATCGGGCGCCGGCAGCGCGCGGCGGTCCAGCTTGCCGTTGGGCGTGAGCGGCAGGGCCGGCATCACCACCAGGGCGCCGGGCACCATGTGCTCGGCCAGCTGGCGCTGCAGCTGCTCGCGCACCGCGGCGATGGCCAGCGGGACGCCCGGCTGGGCCACCAGATAGGCCACCAGGCGCTTGTCGCCCGGCACGTCCTCGCGCGCCAGCACCACGGCTTCCCGCACGCCGTCACAGGTCAGCAGTTGGGCCTCGATCTCGCCCAGCTCGATGCGGAAGCCGCGGATCTTCACCTGGTGGTCGTTGCGGCCCAGGTAGGCAATCTGGCCGTCGGGCAGCCAGCAGCCCAGGTCGCCGCTGCGGTACATGCGGGCGTCGGCCTCGGGGCTGAACAGATCGGCCACAAAACGCTCGGCGCTCAGCGCCGGGCGGTGCAGGTAGCCGCGCGCCACCTGGGCGCCGCCGATGTGGATCTCGCCGGGCACGCCCAGCGGCGCCGGGCGGCCATGGCCATCCAGGATGTAGAGGCGGTTGTTGGCCAGGGGCCGGCCGATCGGCACTGCGCCGGCATGCCCGGGGCGGCAGCGCCACACGGTGTTGCACACCGCGGCCTCGGTGGGCCCGTAGGAATTGAACACCGCCTGCTGCTGCGCCCAGCGCCCGGCCAGCGTGGCCGGCATGGCCTCGCCACCGACGATCAAGGTTTGCAGCGGCGCCAGGTCGGCATCGGCTGGCAGGGCCGCCATCACCGCCACCGGCAGGCTCAGGTGGCTGATGCGGTGCCGGCGCAGCGTGGCCAGCAGCGGCTCGCCCGGCAGCAGCTGTTCGGGCGCGGCCAATACCAGCGTGGCGCCGTGGCAGAGGGCCATGGCGATCTCGGAGATGCTGACATCGAAACTGAGCGACACGAACTGCAGCACCCGGCTGTCGGCCGTCACGCCGTAGACCTCACGCTGGGCATGCACCAGGTTGCGCAGCCCGGCATGCTCGTTCATCACGCCCTTGGGCTGGCCGGTGGATCCCGAGGTGTAGATCACATAGGCCAGGTGATGCTCGGTCAACCCCAGCCGGACGCTGTCGGGATTGTGCGACGGGAGGTGTTCGAGCCCGGCCTCGGTGTCGAGCCGCACGGTCCGGATGCCCAGGGCCTGCGCCGGCAGGCGCTCGGCCAGCGTGCCGTGGGTGAGCAGCGCCGCGGGTGCGCTGTCGCGCAGCATGTAGGCCAGCCGTTCGACGGGGTAGGCGGCGTCCAGCGGCACATAGGCCGCACCGGCCTTCAGCGTGGCCAGCACCGCCACCACCATGTCGAAGCCACGCGGCAGGCAGATGGCCACACGCTGCTCCGGGCCCACACCCAGGTCGATCAGGTGGTGGGCCAGGCGGTTGGCGCGGTGGTTCAGCTCGGCATAGCTCAGGCTCTGCTCATCGTGCACCAGGGCCACGGCCTGCCCCTGTGCCGCGGCCTGGGCCTCGAACAGCTGGTGCATCAGCGCGGCCTGCGGCCAGGCGCGTGGCGCCGGGTTGAAGGCCTGCAGCACCAGCGCGCGCTCGGCGTCGGGCAGCACGTCGAGCTGCGCCAGCGGGGTGGCGGGCGCGTCGGCCAGGGCCTGCACCACGGCCTCGATGGCGGCCAGCATGAACAGGCAGACACGGTCGGGGTTCACGCTGCGGTCCACCTGGGCATGCAGGGCAAAGCCCTGGCCCAGATCGTCCACCGACATGCCGAAGGGGTAGTTGGTGCGCTCGCTGCCGCCCAGGTCGTGCAGGCCGAAGGCGGGCACGGCGGCGGCGGCTTGGCCATCACCCTCGGCCAGGCCGGGGCTGTGGCGGTAGTTCAGCAGCGCG
>CAYPDO010000890.1:0-2003 GCA_964409495.1 uncultured Bordetella sp. | reverse complement strand
CCACCGACAGCATGGCCAGGCCCATCAGCGCCAGCCACTGGTCCCAGGCAAAGCGGCCGTCCGGCGTGGCACCGGACAGCGTGAGCAGGCGCGCCAGATCCGGCCGCGCCTGGGCCTGCGCAAACAGCGCCGCCGGCCCGTCGAACAGGCCCCAGCAGACGAACACGCCCACCGCCACGAAGGCCAGCAGCTTGACCACCGACTCGGCGGCGATGGCGGCCACCAGGCCCTCGTGGCGTTCGCCGCCCTGCGCGCCGCCGCCCGGCCGCGCCAGGTGCCGCGTGCCGAACACCATGGTGAACAGCGCCATCGCCAGCGCAATGGCCAGCGTGCTGTCACGCCACCAGGGCAGCGGGGCCGCGGCGGACGCGCCCGGCGCGGTGGTGAGCAGCGCATAGCCCACGGCGATGGCTTTGAGCTGCAGCGCGATGTAGGGCACGATGCCCACCACGGTGATCAGCGTCACCAGGCCGGCCAGCGTGGGGCTCTTGCCGTAGCGGCTGCCGATGAAGTCGGCGATCGAGGTGATGCGCTGCGCGCGCGTGATGCGCACCAGCTTGCGCACCACCAGCCAGGCCAGCGCCATGCCCAGCGTGGGCCCCAGGTAGATGGGCAGGAACCAGATGCCGCCCGAGGCCGCGCGGCCCACGCTGCCGAAGTAGGTCCAGGCCGTGCAGTACACCGCCAGCGACAGCGCATACACCCAGGCATTGCCGATCACCGAGCGGCCGGCCGCGGCACGCCGGTCGGCCCACCAGGCCACGCCGAACAGCGCCAGCAGATAGGCCAGCGCTGCCACCACCACGGTGGGGGCAGCCAGCGCGGCGGCCGCGGGAGACGGGTTCATGGCGGATGGGTGCGGTCAGGTGCGCCGTGGCGGGTCAATCTGCCGGGCCGCCGCCATGCTCCAGCACCCAGGCCACGGCGCCGATCAGTGCGGCCCACACGGCAAACAGCGCCAGCGGCAGCAGCGGCAGGCCCCACAGGCTCAGCGGGTGATCCCACAGCGCCAGCAGCGGCCAGCCCAGCAGCAGCCAGCCGGCGCCGAACCAGGCCACCAGGCGATGCGCCGTGAGGCTCTTGCTGTTCACCCGCGTGGTCTCCCGGTGGTTTTGGTGTGCTGTCGCGATGATGCGCCGCGCACCGCGGCCGCGCATGGCCCCGCAGCCGATTGTGGCAACGCGCCTGACCACGGGCTGACGCTGCGCCAGCCTCTGATCCGGCTCAAATCACGCATAGGTAGTTACCCGAACCCACCAGGCCAGGTCAGTTCATGGTCAGGCATGCGCCGCAGACTGCATCGCATCCCAAGCCTTGTGCACACGCTGGCCGGCCATCTGGTCTGTTAGCTCGGCGTGCACGCCAGAGAGGAGAACCGTGATGAGCAATGACGTGGTCGCCCGGATCCGGGCCAATCCCAAGTACCAGGAGCTGCGCCGCAAGCGCAACAGCTTCGGCTGGTGGCTGACGCTGGCGATGATGGTCGTGTACTACGGCTACATCGCGCTGATCGCCTGGAACAAGGAGTTCCTGTCGCAGCCGCTGGGCACCGGTGTCACCACCATCGGCATCCCCATCGGCATGGGCGTGATCATCTTCACCATCGTGATCACCGGCCTGTACGTGCGCCGCGCCAACACCGAGTTCGACGCGCTCACCCGCGACATCCTGGCCAAGGAGGGCAAGTGATGTCACGCCGCGCTTCCTTCCTGATGGGCCTGGCCGGCCTGGTGGCCGTGCTGGCCACCGGCTCGGCCCTGGCCGCCGGCGGCGACGTGGGCCAGGCCGCCAAGCAGTCCACCAACTGGACGGCCATCGGCATGTTCGGCGCCTTCGTGGTGGCCACCCTGTGGATCACCAAGTGGGCCGCCTCCAAGACCCGCAGCGCCGCTGACTTCTACACCGCCGGCGGCGGCATCACCGGCTTCCAGAACGGCCTGGCGATCGCCGGCGACTACATGTCGGCGGCGTCGTTCCTGGGCATCTCGGCGGCCGTGATGGCC
>CAYPDO010000889.1:0-2003 GCA_964409495.1 uncultured Bordetella sp. | reverse complement strand
GGCATCAACAACCGCAACCTGCGCAGCTTCGAGGTCACGCTGGACACCACGCTGGGCCTGCTGCCGCGCGTGCCGGCCGATCGGCTGCTGGTCACCGAGTCGGGCATTCTGGACCCGGCCGACGTGCGCCGCATGCGTGAGGCCGATGTGCACGCCTTCCTCGTCGGCGAGGCCTTCATGCGCGCCGACGATCCGGGCGCCGAGCTGGCGCGCCTGTTCGCGTGAGTCGGGTCCCGCGCTCAGCCGCCGCATCAGCTGCCGCGGGCCAAGCCGGCCTGTTCGACGCGCCCGCAGCCGATCGGCCGGCGCCGGCTTCACCCCAGGCCGCCAACCGCCTGGTCGAACCGCTTGACGCCGTGCTGGCGCGGGCAAACGCCGATCTGGGCGACTGGGCGCCGCTGGTCCGGGCCTGGGCCGGCTCGCCCGAGGGGCGGGCGCTGCGCAGCTTCATCGCCCAGCGACAGGCCGCCGGCGCCGTGATCTACCCGGCCGACGTGTTCCATGCGCTGCGCCTGACGCCACGCGCTGGCGTGCGGGTCGTCATCCTGGGCCAGGATCCGTACCACGGACCGGCGCAGGCCGAGGGCCTGGCGTTTTCGGTGCCCGCCGGCCAGCGCATCCCGCCCAGCCTGCGCAACATCGACGTCGAACTGCAGCGTGACCTGGGCCTGCCGCCGCCGGCGCATGGGCACCTGTCGGCTTGGGCGCGCCAGGGCGTGCTGCTGCTCAACACCACGCTCACCGTCGAGGACGGCCAGCCGGCCAGCCATGCCCGACGCGGCTGGGAGGCCTTGACCGATGCGCTGATCCGGGCCAGCGCCAGCGACTCCGGAGACAAGGCCTACCTGCTGTGGGGCGCCCATGCCCAGGCCAAGGCGGCGCTGATCGATGCCGCAGGCAGTGGCCGCCACCGCGTGCTGTGCGCCAACCACCCATCGCCACTGTCGGCACGCCGCGCGCCGGTGCCCTTCATCGGCTGCGGGCACTTTGCGCAGGCACTGGCCTTCGCCGCCGAGCGCCACCCCGGCCAGCCGCCGCTGGACTGGCGGCGCTGAGCAGCCGATGCATGCCGGGCCCGCAATGGTGCGTGTGCAGCGAAGGGCGTCGCGGCTGGTCGGCGCACGCAGGTGCCCTGTGCCCACCGGCGCGGCGCGGGCGGTCATTGTTGCGTCACGGAAACTCTGCTATAGTCCTCAGTTCTTCGCCGCGGAGGGGTGCCCGAGTGGCTAAAGGGGGCAGACTGTAAATCTGTTGGCTTACGCCTACGCTGGTTCGAATCCAGCCTCCTCCACCAAGCGAAGAAGAAATTGCAGGGCCTTGATGCGTGGCACGCTGGCGCATCGGGGCATGGCAAGGCGGGAGTAGTTCAATGGTAGAACCTTAGCCTTCCAAGCTAATGACACGGGTTCGATTCCCGTTTCCCGCTCCAGCGTGCGGATGGTTCTTTTCAAGTCGGTACTGGATTGCGCCTGCGTCGGGCTCAATCCTGTGTCGACTGCCCATGTGGCTCAGTGGTAGAGCACTCCCTTGGTAAGGGAGAGGTCGCGGGTCCGATTCCCGCCATGGGCACCACCTCCTTTCTTCTCTTCAATTACCTGTTTGATCGCGAGGAGCGCGCAACATGGCAAAGGGCAAGTTCGAACGTACCAAGCCGCACGTGAACGTGGGCACGATTGGTCACGTGGACCATGGCAAGACGACGCTGACGGCGGCGATCACGACGATCCTGTCGAAGAAGTTCGGTGGCGAGGCCAAGGCCTACGACCAGATCGACGCGGCGCCGGAAGAAAAGGCACGTGGCATCACGATCAACACCGCGCACGTCGAGTACGAGACGGCCAACCGCCACTATGCGCACGTGGACTGCCCTGGGCACGCTGACTATGTGAAGAACATGATCACCGGTGCGGCGCAGATGGACGGCGCGATCCTGGTGTGCTCGGCCGCTGACGGCCCGATGCCCCAGACCCGCGAGCACATCCTGCTGGCGCGCCAGGTGGGCG
>CAYPDO010000888.1:0-2006 GCA_964409495.1 uncultured Bordetella sp. | reverse complement strand
CCACCGCCTCCTCGGCGGCTCAGCCGTAGGCATGGCTGCGGCTGGCCGGGTTGCCGAAGTTGTCGTACAGGTACGGCACCATCACCTGCACCACGCGCGGATCCACCGGCGTGGTGGCCGCATAGTCCAGATAGATCGGCCTGGTGATGGGGGTGTCGGTCATCGATCGTGCTCCGGCGAGGGGGGGCTGCAAGGGGGGACTCGCTGCCCTCATCGCACGGACCGTGCCAGTGCCTGCGGTGTGCACCGCCAAGGCCCGAAGTCCTGCAGGATCAATGACTTGGCGCAAATGACCGCGGCGTACAAAGGGTGATCCGGGCTGTCGCGAGCTGTCGGTTTTGTCGCCAATCCGACGCGGCCACACGGCGTCGCGCCCCTGAGCGGCAGGCTTCGCCGGCCCTGCCGCCGCACGGTGGCGCCGGGTGGCCGCACCGTTGCCGGCACAGCCCGTGCTTGGCGCAGGGGTCCAGGCACGGCAGCCTGATCTGGAGCCCCCATGAACCTGAGCACCGGCGAGTCCTCCGACGCCTTCTTCGGCGGCGAGGTGCCCGAGGCCGTGCGCACGCTGCTGCACCAGGCCGCCGGGGCCGCGGCCGACGCGCGCGGCGCGCTGCTGTGGACGGCCCAGGCCATCGCGCCGGCCACGCTGGCGGTGTATTACGCGCTGTACAAGCACCACGCCGGCCGGCGTGAGTTTGCGCAGGCCGAGGCGGCCGCGCAGCGCGGCCTGCGCGAGGCCGCGGCCCAGGCCGGCCTGGCGGCCGACTGGCAGGCCGTGGGCCCGGGCTGCGGCGCCGATTTCCAGGCCGACGGGCCGGCGCGCTTCTGGCTCTTCACGCTCAAGGCGCTGGCCTTCATCCGCCTGCGCAGCGGCCGGCCCGACGAATCGCGCGCGCTGCTGGCCCACATCGAGCTGCTGCAGCCGGGCTCGCGCGTGGGGCACGATGTCATCGGCGCGATGCTGAAGGCGGCCGCGCCGGGCGCGGACCGCGCATGAGGCCTCAGCGGCGGGTCTCGAACAGCGCCGGTTCGGCCTGCTGGTACACCCGCAGCCACGACAGCGTGGCCGGCACCAGGGTCTGCGCCGCCGCCCAGGCGGCTTCGTCGCCGGCCAGGGCCGCCGAACCCAGCGCCAGCGAGATGCTGCGCCAGCCCGGCCAGTCGATCTCGGGCATCTGCTGCTGCGCGCTGTCGGGCAGGGCGTCCAGCGTGTCGGCCATTGCGGCCAGCAGGCGCCGCACCTGCTGGCGGGTGAGCCGCGAGCGGCAGAACTCGGTGGCTTCGAGGCCGTCCACCAGCACCAGCACGTCTTCGCCGGATTGCTGGATCGACTGGAGCTGGCCTGTGGTGATCATCATGCGCGTGGCGCAGGCAAGTTCCAGGCCAAACGCCCGGTCGCAGCGGCCATGAGGCGGCAAATCAGCGGCCCGGGCTTCAGCCTGCGCCCGCCGCAGGCCGGCGATGCCGAGGCCGTGTTCCAGCGCTGGGCGGCCGATGCGCAGGTGCTGCGCTGGCTGGGCTGGCGACCGCACACCCATGCCGACCAGACGCGCCAGCAGCTGGCCTGGGACGAGGCCCGCTGGCTGAAGAAGAGCGCCTTCACCTGGATGCTGCTGCCGGCGGCCGAGCGCCAGCCGGTGGGGCTGGTGCAGCTGCTGCCGCAGCAGCTCGACGGCCGCGCCCACCACCTGCGCCTGGGCTTTGTGCTGGCGCGTGGCTGGCAGGGCCGCGGGCTGATGCGCGCAGCCGTGGCCTGCGTGGGCGAGCAGGCCTTTGCCGAGGTGCCCGAGCTGTGGCGCATCGATGCGCTGTGCGACGTGGACAACCGCCCCTCGGCGCGCCTGCTGGAGGCCGCCGGCTACGCCTGCGAGGGCCGCCTGGCGCGCATGCTGATGCACCCCAATGTGAGCGACACCCCGCGCGACGTGTGGCTGTATGCGCGCTGGCGCCAGGCCGCCCCAAGGGACTGAGCGCCCCCTCGGGGGGCAGGAGCGCAGCGACGTGGG
>CAYPDO010000887.1:0-2008 GCA_964409495.1 uncultured Bordetella sp. | reverse complement strand
GGTAGACGCACCAGGTTTAGGTCCTGACGCCTTCACGGGCGTGCCGGTTCGAGTCCGGCCCCGCGCACCAGACAACGATTCATTTGCGAGTCACCACCATGGCTGTCACTGTAGAAACCCTCGAAAAGCTCGAACGCCGCATCACCCTGACGATCCCGGCGCAGGCGCTCAACTCCGAAATCGAGTCGCGGCTGAAAAAGCTCTCGCGCACCGTCAAGGCCGACGGCTTCCGCCCGGGCAAGGTGCCGATGTCGGTGGTGGCCCAGCGCTACGGCTGGTCGGTGCAGAACGAGGTCATGAACGACCAGCTCGGCCAGGCTTTCGCCAGCGCCGCCAACGAGGCGCAGCTGCGCGTGGCCGGCACGCCCAAGGTCACGCCCAAGGAAGACGCGCCCGAAGGCCAGCTGGCCTTCGACGCCACCTTCGAGGTCTACCCCGAGGTCAAGCTCGGTGACCTGTCGACCGTCGAGGTCGAGCGCGTCACCAGCGAGGTGACCGACGCCGCCATCGACCGCACCGTCGACATCCTGCGCAAGCAGCGCCGCACCTTCGCCCAGCGCCCGGCCGCCGAAGGCGCCGCCGAGGGCGACCGCATCACCATCGATTTCGAAGGCAAGATCGACGGCGAGCCGTTTGACGGCGGCAAGGCCGAGGGCTTCCAGTTCCTGATCGGCGAAGGCCAGATGCTCGAGCAGTTCGACAAGGCCGTGCGCGGCATGAAGGTCGGCGAGAGCAAGACCTTCCCGCTGCAGTTTCCCGAGGACTACCACGGCAAGGACGTGGCCGGCAAGGAAGCCGACTTCCTGGTCACCGCCAAGAAAATCGAGGCCCAGCACCTGCCCGAGGTGGACGAGGCCTTCATCAAGAGCCTGGGCCTGGCCGAGGGCACCGTGGAAGCGCTGCGCGCCGACGTGAAGAAGAACCTCGAGCGCGAGGTGAAATTCCGCGTGCTGGCCAAGAACAAGGCCGCGGCGATGGACGCCCTGATCAAGGTGGCCGAGCTCGACCTGCCCAAGGCCCTGATCGACAGCGAGCTCGAGCGCCTGGTGGCCTCGGCCCGTGAAGACCTGAAGCAGCGTGGCATGAAGGACGCCGACAAGGCGCCGATCCCCGCCGAGATCTTCACGCCGCAGGCCGAGCGCCGCGTGCGCCTGGGCCTGGTGGTGGCCGAGCTGGTCAAGACCCACAACCTGCAGGCCAAGCCCGAGCAGCTGCAGGCCCACATCGAAGAGCTGAGCCAGAGCTACGAGAAGCCCGCCGAGGTGATGCGCTGGTACCTCAGCGACCGCCAGCGCATGGCCGAGGTGGAGGCCGTGGTGATCGAGAACAACGTGGCCGAGCATGTGCTGGCCGCCGCCAAGGTGGTCGAGAAGGCGCTGCCCTTCGACGAGCTGATGACGGCCTGATCGAGGCGCTGCCGCGAACCGGCAGGCCGCGTGCCACGCCGGATCCCGGCCTGACGGGGCGAACGACTTGCCGGGTCGTCGCCCCGTTTTTCATCGCCTGCAGCCCTTTCGCATGCGGGTCATAATCGGCGCAGACCGTTTTTCGAGGACTTTCATGAGCGCATTGGAGACGCAAGCCCTGGGTTTGGTGCCCATGGTGATCGAGCAGTCGGGCCGGGGTGAGCGTGCGTACGACATCTACAGCCGCCTGCTGCGCGAGCGCATCGTGTTCCTGGTGGGCCCGGTGAACGACGCCACTGCCAACGTGGTGGTGGCGCAGCTGCTGTTCCTGGAGAGCGAGAACCCCGACAAGGACATTTTCCTGTACATCAACAGCCCCGGCGGCAGCGTCTCGGCCGGCCTGTCGATCTTCGACACGATGAACTTCATCAAGCCAGATGTCTCCACGCTGTGCATCGGCATGGCGGCCAGCATGGGTGCGTTCCTGTTGTCGGCCGGTGCCAAGGGCAAGCGCGTGTCGCTGCCCAACAGCAAGATCATGATCCACCAGCCGCTGGGTGGCGCCCAGGGCCAGGCCACCGACATCGAGATCCATGCCCGCG
>CAYPDO010000886.1:0-2014 GCA_964409495.1 uncultured Bordetella sp. | reverse complement strand
TGCAGGTCGAGCCCATCAGCCAGGCCGCGGCCAACCAGCGCGCCGGCCGCTGCGGCCGCGTGAGCAATGGCGTGTGCATCCGCCTGTACGACGAGAAGGGCTTTGCCGAGCGTCCGCGCTTCACCGACCCCGAGATCCTGCGCAGCAGCCTGGCCGGCGTGATCCTGCGCATGAAGAGCCTGCACCTGGGCGCGGTGGACGAATTCCCGTTCATCGAGCCGCCGCGCGCCAAGGCGATTGCCGATGGCTACGCGCTGCTCAACGAGCTGGGCGCGGTGGACGACGACAACGCGCTCACCGCCATCGGCCACGCCTTGAGCCACCTGCCGCTGGACCCGCGCGTGGGCCGCATGATCCTCGAAGCCAAGGAGCGCGAGGCCCTGCACGAGGTGCTGATCATCGCCAGCGCCCTGAGCGTGCAGGACGTGCGCGACCGCCCGCTCGACAAGCAGCAGGCTGCCGACGAGAAGCACAAGCTGTTCGACGACGAGAAGAGCGAGTTCGTCGGCACGCTCAAGCTCTGGCACTGGATCGAGGAAGGCCGTGGCAACCACGGCCATCCCGGCAGTGCGCAGCACAAGGTGGACACGCACAAGCTCAGCCACCGGCAGCAGGAGCAGCGCCTGCGCGAGCAGTTCATCAACCCGCGCCGTGTGCGCGAGTGGCGCGACACCTACGCCCAGTTGCACACCGTGGTGGCCGAACAGGGCTGGCGCTTCAACGGCAGCCCGGCCACCTACGAGCAGATGCATTTGTCGATGCTGGCCGGCCTGCTGGGCAACGTGGGCTGCAAGTCGGACGACGACGAGTGGTACCTTGGCGCACGCGGCATCCGCTTCTGGCGCCACCCCGGCGCCAACCTCAGCAAGAAGCCGGGCCGCTGGCTGATCGCCGCCGAGCTGGTGGAGACCACGCGGCTGTATGGCCGCGGCCTGGCGGCCATCGAGCCGCAATGGATTCCCACCATCGCCGGCCACCTGCTCAAGCGCCAGCTGCTCGATCCGCACTGGGAGAAGAAGGCCGCCGAGGTGGTGGCCTACGAGCGCGCCACGCTGTACGGCATCGTGGTCTACAGCGGCAAGCGGGTGAACTACGGGCGCGTGGACCTGCCGGCGGCACGCGAGATCTTCATCCGCAGCGCGCTGGTGGAAGGCGACTGGGAATCGAAGCTGCCCTTCCTGGCCCACAACAAGCGCCTGCTGGCCCAGGTGGAAGAGCTGGAGCACAAGAGCCGCCGCCAGGACGTGCTGGTGGACGACGAGCTGATCTACGCCTACTACGACCAGCAGATCCCGGCCGACGTGTGCTCGGGCCACAGCCTGGAGCGCTGGTGGCGCGAGGCCAGCAAGGCCCACCCGAAGCTGCTGCAGCTCACCCGCGACGAGCTGATGCGCCATGAGGCCGCCGGCATCACCGGCAACGCCTTTCCCAAGACCCTGCGCCTGGGCGGCGTGGACTGCGGCGCCAGCTACCTGCACGACCCCGGCGATGCCAAGGACGGCCTGACCGTCACCGTGCCCATCTACGCGCTGAACCAGGTCAGCGACGAGCGCTGCGACTGGCTGGTGCCCGGCATGCTGGCGGCCAAGGTCACCGCGCTGTGCAAGAGCCTGCACCAGAAGCCGCGCGCGCGGCTGCAGCCGCTGGCCGAGTTTGTTGATGAATTCGTCGCGCTGCACCCCTTCGGCCAGGGCGCGCTGATGGAGCATCTGCTGGCCGCCGTGAAGGAGCGCACCCAGGTGGCCGTGCAGCGCAACGACTTCAAGCTGGAGCAGCTGGCGCCGCACCTGTTCATGAACTTCCGCGTGGTGGATGAACACGGCCGCCAGCTGGGCACCGGCCGCCACCTGGCCACGCTGAAGGCCGAGCTGGGCGGCCAGGCGCGCTCGGCCTTCCAGGCGCTGGCGGCGCTGAAGCTGGGCACGGCTGCCACCGCCGCGCCCGCTGCGGCCGCGGCACCGGCCGCGCCTGCCAGCCCGGGGGCCGGTGGCGCGCGCCGCATCGAGAAGGCCGC
>CAYPDO010000885.1:0-2019 GCA_964409495.1 uncultured Bordetella sp. | reverse complement strand
CCCAGCGGCTGGCCGGCTTCGAGCCCGGGCAGGTGCGCGCCGTGGCCACGCAGACACTGCGCGAGGCGCGCAACCGCAACGCCTTCCTGCTGCGTGGCGAGGCCGCGCTGGGCCATCCGATCGAGGTGATCTCCGGTCGCGAGGAAGCGCGCCTGATCTACGCCGGCGTGTCGCACCTGCAACCGGCCGACATGCCGCGGCTGGTCATCGACATCGGCGGGCGCAGCACCGAGATGATCATCGGCCACGGCCGCGTGCCCAAGGTGGTGGAGTCGTTCCGCGTGGGCAGCGTGAGCCTGTCGATGCGCTGGTTTCCGGATGGCAAGTTCACCGAGCAACGCTTTCGCGATGCCCAGGTGGCCGCCGGTGCCGAGCTCGAAGAGGCGCTGGCCCCGTTTGCCCCCGCGCACTGGCGCGAGGCGCTGGGCTCGTCGGGCACCGCCGGCGCGGTGTCGCAGATCCTGGCCGCCGCCGGCCGCAGCGACGGCAGCATCACCCCCGAGGGCCTGCGCTGGTGCATCGGCCAGTGCCTGGCCGCCGGCAGCGTGGGCAAGCTCAACCTGCCCTCGCTGCGCGAGGACCGCAAGGCCATCCTCGGCGGCGGCCTGGCGCTGCTGTACACGCTGGCCACGCATTTCGGCATCAACGAGCTCAAGCCGGCCAAGGGCGCGCTGCGCCAGGGCGTGATCGTCGACCTGGCCGAGCGCCACAGCGCGCTGCGCCAGGCCGATGGCGCACACGACATGCGCGATCTCAGCGCCGCCGAACTGCAGCGGCGCTTTCAGGTGGACACGGCCCAGGCGCAGCGCGTGCGCAGCGTGGCCACCAGCCTGCTGCTGCAGGCGGTGCCCGAGGTGGATGCCGAATCGCTGCGCGAGCTGGGCTGGGCCTGCGACCTGCACGAGATCGGCCTGATGGTCTCGCACCACGATCACCACCGCCACAGCGCCTACCTGATGGGCCATGTGGACGCGCCGGGCTTCTCGCAAAGCCAGCAGCGGCGCATTGCCGATCTGGTGCTGGCGCAGCGCGGCGGCCTGCGCAAGACCGAGGCGCAGCTGGCCAGCGAGCCCTTTGCCTGGCAGGTGCTGGCGCTGCGGCTGGCCGTCATCAAGTGCCATGCCCGCGACGCCGTGGACGTGCAGGCCCTGCGCCTGAAGCGCGACGGCCGCCAGGCCCGCCTGGGCTGGGCCCATCCGTGGGCCGAGGCGCACCCGCGCACGTTGCACCTGCTGCGCGAGGAATCCGAGGCCTGGGCGCGACAGACGCTGCGCTTGGTGCTGTCGGCCTGAGCGCCGCGCCGGCCGCGGCCGGCGCCTACAGCTTGTCAGGCGTGCGCACGGCCACCAGCACCACCTCGGGGCCGCCTTCGCGCTCGCGGTGGCGCAGCCACCACACGCCGCCCTTGCGCACCGCCCACACCGGTGCCTCCAGCGCCGCGGCGCCGGCCATCAGCCAGGCGGCGGTCTGGCCCAGCGTGGGCTGGTGGCCCACCACCAGCACCGGCTCGCGGCTGTCGGGCCAGCGCGCGGCGGCCAGCAGCTGATCGGCGCTGCCGCCGGGGCCCAGGGCCTCGATGACGCGGCACTTGCGGCCCAGCGCATCGGCGGTCTGGCGCGTGCGCAGTGCCGGGCTCACGATCACCCGCGTGGTCTCGGGCAGAAAGCGGTTCAGCCACTCGGCCATGCGCTGGGCCTGCTTCTCGCCACGGGGCGTCAGCGGCCGCACCAGATCGTCCTCGCCTTCGCGGGCATCACGCGCCTCGGCGTGGCGCCACAGGATCAGGTCCATCGCCTCTCGCTCCCTGGTCAGCCCGCGGTCATGAAGCGGCGCGCCAGCGCGCCCTGGGCGCTGGGGCCGTTGTCGGCAACACGGCGGTAGCCGCCCTGGCTGTCCTGCTGCCAGGCGTCGCGGCGATCATGCAGATAGGGCACCAGGCACTCGTCGATGACACGCTGGCGCAGCGCGGCATCGCGCACCGGCCAGGCCACCTCGATGCGGCGGAACATGTTGCGCCCC
>CAYPDO010000884.1:0-2023 GCA_964409495.1 uncultured Bordetella sp. | reverse complement strand
GGCGCGCGGAACATGTAGCCCACGCGCGACTTCGACTGCAGCGGCACCAGCGCCGGCGTGGCCCGCTCGATGCGGCGGCGCAGGCGGTAGATGGTGGCGTGCAGGCGGTTCGGGTCGTCCTCGGCCGACAGGCCCAGCAGCGTCAGCAGGGTCTGGTGGCCCACGGTCTCGCCCTTGGCCTCGAGCAGACAGGCCAGCACGCTGACATCGGTGGGGCTCAGCTCGATGGTCGCGCCATCGGGCGCCACCAGGCGGCGCTGCAGTTCGTCCAGCCGCCAGGCCTGGCTGGCCGCGCCGGCATCGGCCCCGCGTGCGGCGCGGCGGTAGACGCTGCCCACGGCCAGCAGCACCTGCTCGAAGGTGACCGGCTTGGCCAGGTGCATGTCGGCGCCGGCGCCGATGACCTGGTCGAACACGTCGTTGCCCAGCTTGCCCGAGACCACCAGCACGCCGGCCTCGGTGCGCCGGCGCAGCAGGCGCAGCAGGCTCAGGCCATCGACGCCCGGCAGCATCAGGTCGACGATGTAGAAATCGAACTCGAAGGGCCGCTCGCTGCACAGCAGATCGTCGCTGTCGGCAAACCAGCGCACGGCAATGCCTTGCGATTGCAGGAACTGCGAGAGGTACTCGCTGAAGGCTGCGTCGTCGTCGATCAGCGCCAGGGTCTGTGGAAGCGTGGTCACGTGCGAGTTGGTGGAGGCAGGGTTCCGCGATGGGCAGGACGGAACCGCGAATTCTGCGCCCAGTCGCGCGGCCGCAGACCCCTGACGCGAGGGATCACCTACAATGAAGGCGACGGGCCCCCTCGCATGGAAGCGCGGCCAACCGGGTCAGGTCGGGAACGAAGCAGCCCCAACCGTTGTAACCAGTGCCGAGGTTCAGGCTCGTCACCTCTCACCCGTCAAGCATCGCCGCCGCACTTCTGCGGCGCTGCCGGTAGTGCCAATTTCCTCCCGCAGACCGCCCCCTGGCCAGGCCATCCGCGACGGGCGGCTACTGGCCGTGCCCCGCCTGCCGGAAGGCCAGCACGGCCTGGTTGCGCAGCGTGCGCAGCAGCGCGCGCTCGCGCTCTTCCACCGGCAGCTTGCCGGCATGATCGGCATAGATCATCGCGAACGGCGCGCCGCGCAGCATCATCGGCAGCAGCAGGCATGAACCGCGCTCTGCGCGGCGCCTGAACCAGGCCGGCAGCGCGGCCGCCACGCGCGGCTCGGCCAGGTCTGGAATCAGCGTGTCGTTGCCCTTCTGGCACACCATCGAGAACAGGTCGGGCGGCGTGCCGTCCACCGCGGCAGCCTGGATCTGGAACTGCGGCGACAGCAGCTCGGCCTGGTCGCCCAGACCGAAGCGTCCGCGCAGACGACCGGTGGCGGCGTCGCGCAGGCAGAACACCACGCGCCGGCAGCCGAGCGCGCGGTACACCGTCTCCAGCACCATGCGCAGCACATGGTTGAGCTGCATGGCGTCGCCGGCCAGGGTGTCGGTGATGTCCTGGATGCCGGCATTGAGCAGGGCCAGCGCCGTCTCGCGCGCGGCCGCGCGGGCGGCGTCGTCGGGCACGGTCGGGGCGTCCAGGCGCAGCGTGGGCGCATCGGCACCGGCGCCCTCGGCCCCCGGGGCGGGCAGGCTGCCGGCGCCGATCAGGCGCCGCGCGGCCGGCACCGACAATCCCAGCGCCGGTGCCATCTCCAGCACCGCCTGCTGCGCGCCGGAGGCGGCGCGCCGCAGATCGGCCGCGGCCAGGCCCAGGGCCCGGCCATGGCGCTGGGCCACGGCGTCCAGGCGCTCGGGCATGGCCTGCTCGTCACCCTGCCACACGGCGTCGACCATCTCGTTGGAGGCCACGGCCAGCCAGCGCATGCGCTCGCCGCCCGCCGGCAGCGCGCGCGCCGGCGACGCGGCCGTGGGCCGGCGCATGCACTGCTGCAGCAGATCGGGCAGGCCCCAGTGGCGCGCCACGCCCATGCCCAGGGCCTCCCAGCCCAGGCCCAGCACCTGTTGGGCAACGCGGTCAGCCAGCAGG
>CAYPDO010000883.1:0-2026 GCA_964409495.1 uncultured Bordetella sp. | reverse complement strand
GCTTGGCGGCCTCGTCGTAGCTGTCGGCCAGGAAGGGCAGGCCGTCGGCGCCGTAGATCGGCCACTCGTTGCTGAAGTTGGCCAGCAGGATCTCGCCGGCCTGGGCCTGGCCCTGCTGCACCGCGCGCTTGATCTCGGTGGCCTTGAACAGCGCGGCCCCCGGATGCAGCGTGATCTTCAGCTTGCCGGCGCTGGCCTTGTCGACCTCGGCGGCGAACTGCACCAGGTTCTCGGTGTGGAAGTTGCTGGCTGGGTAGGCCGAGGGCAGATCCCACTTGGTCTGGGCCTGGGCGCCCAGGCTGGCGGCCAGCGCGGCCGTGGCGAACAGGGTGCGCAGCGCGGCGCGGCGGGGCTCGAGACTCATCGCAGGACTCCGTGTGGGCTGTTTGGTGGATGGGGGTGGAAGAGCAGGCTCAGGGAAGGGGAGCGCTTGCAGTCTAGGAATTGTTCCAATAAATTGTCAATAAATCGTCAACGTTCTTGGTACATATCCTCATGCCCAGCCGCCGCAGCCCAGCACGAACCGTACCCGCTGCCCGCCCGCGGGCCGCACCACGCGCGGGCATCGTGTCCTCGTCGCATCTGGTGTCGCCGGCCAGCGTGGAGCTGTCGGAGCTGGAGTTCGGCCTGATCGTGGCCTGGAACGCCTTCTCGCGCTGGACCATGCGCTGCATGGCCGCGGCGGGCCGCCCCGACCTGACAGTGACCGATGTGCTGGTGCTGCACCACCTGCAGCACCGTGCGCGCCACAAGAAGCTGGCCGACATCTGCTTCGTGCTGAACTACGAGGACACGCATGTGGTGGCCTATGCGCTGAAGAAGCTGGTGGCCGCCGGCCTGGTGCAGGCCGAGCGCCAGGGCAAGGAGGTGGCCTATGCACCCACGCCCCAGGGCGAGGCCCATGTGCAGGCCTACCGCGAGGTGCGTGAGGCCTGCCTGGTGGCCAACCTCGATGCCGAGCGCAATGCCGACCTGGGCGAGCTGGCGCGCCTGCTGCGCACCATGTCGGGCCTGTATGACCAGGCCGCGCGCGCGGCCACCTCGCTGTGAACCCCGGCGCCACCATGACCGACACCCACCACCCCGATGCGCGCTGGCAGTTCTGGATCGACCGCGGCGGCACCTTCACCGACATCGTGGCGCGCCGCCCCGATGGCACGCTGACCACCGCCAAGCTGCTCAGCGAGAACCCCGAGCAGTACGCCGATGCCGCGGTGGAGGGCATGCGCCGCCTGCTCGGCCTGGCGCCCGGCCAGGCCATCACGCCCGAGCGCGTGGCCTGCGTGAAGATGGGCACCACGGTGGCCACCAACGCGCTGCTCGAGCGCAAGGGCGACCGCACCGTGCTGGTGACCACGCGCGGCTTCGGCGATGCGCTGCTCATCGCCTTCCAGAACCGCCCGCGCCTGTTCGAGCGCCGCATCCTGCTGCCCGAGCTGCTGTATGAACGCGTGATCGAGGCCGACGAGCGCATCGGCGCCGATGGGGCGCTGGTGCAGCCGCTGGACGAGGCCGCGCTGCGCACCGCGCTGCAGGCGGCATTCGACGCCGGCATCCGCGCCTGCGCGGTGGTGTTCATGCATGGCTGGCGGCACCCGGCGCACGAGGCGCGCGCCGGCGCCATCGCGCGCGAGATCGGCTTCACGCAGCTGAGCGTGTCGCACCAGGTGAGCCCGCTGCTCAAGCTGGTGCCGCGCGGCGACACCACGGTGGTGGATGCCTACCTCAGCCCCATCCTGCGCCGTTATGTCGACCAGGTGGCCGGCCAGATGCCCGGCGTGCCGCTGTACTTCATGCAGAGCTCGGGCGGGCTCACCGAGGCGCACCGCTTCCAGGGCAAGGACGCCATCCTGTCGGGCCCGGCCGGCGGCATCGTGGGCATGGTCAGAACAGCCGAAATGTCGGCACCCGATCTCGCGGGTACGCGAGATCACCCGCCGGGCGGGGTGAGCGTGGACACGAAGCGTCCTGAGGACGTTTCGCGCAAGCGAACGGCCGGCTTGGGGCGGCCCGGCGCTCGGCCCGC
>CAYPDO010000882.1:0-2030 GCA_964409495.1 uncultured Bordetella sp. | reverse complement strand
GTGCCGGCGCGGTCGATGACCAGCACGCCGTCGCTCATCTCCTCGATCACCACGCGGTTCAGCTGCGTCTGCTGGCGTGCCAGCTCCAGGCTGTGGCGCGCGCTGCGCTCCTCGCGCACCAGGCGCTGCGTCAGCTCGGCCGACAGCAGCGCGATCAGGAACAGTCCGGCCCCCGACAGCCCGGCCTGCGACAGCGCCAGCAGCAGGTCGCCCGCCGGCTGGGTGCTCCACCAGGCGGTGGCCAGCAGCACCAGCGTGACCGCCGCCGCCGTGCCCAGGGCCAGCACGCGCCGTGTCAGCACGCCGGCCATCAGCACCGGCAGCACCAGCAGCGCGCCGTAGTTCAGCACCCCGGCCGGATCGAGCAGGCGCAGCAGCGCAAAGGCCAGCAGATCCACGCCGATGGTCCACAGCCACTGCCGCGGCAGCAGGCGATCGGCGGGTGCGCCGTCGTGCACGCCGCGCAGCACCCACAGCGAGACGGCCTGACTGGCATAGCCCAGCGCCACCAGCATCATCTCCAGCGGCGGGCGGCTGCCCAGCAGCGCCGCCACCCAGGGCGTGACCACCAGGGCCACGCCCAGCGCCGCACGCGCGATCACATAGGTGCGCAGGATGCGCGGCAGTGCCGCGCCCTCGCCCGACACCATGCGCTCGGCCTCGCGGCGCAGCAGGCGGCTGTCGCCACCGTCGCCCGCATCAGCTTCGCGACGCGCGCCGCTGCGCGTGTCGCCCCACATGCTCAGCCAGCTGTCGCCCAGCGACGAGCGTGGCGGGCTGCGGCGGTCGCCCTGCCGGCGATCACCCTGGCGGCGGCGCTCGGTGCCGCGCGGGCCGGCCATCACGCCCGCGGTGTGCGCGGCCCCAGCGCGCGGTGCGCCGGGCTGCAGTAGATGTGCGAGCCCTCGAGCACGGCATCGGCCGCCGGCAGGTGCAGGCCGCAGTGGGCGCAGGCCACCATGGCCTGCGGCGGCGTGGCCGGCGTGGCCGGCGCATTTGCGCTGCCGTGCCCGGCCGGTGGCGGCGCCTTCACGCGGCCGCGGGCCAAGAGCTTCCAGAGCACCAGGCCCACCACCAGCAGCAGCAACAGATATTTCAAGGATTCACCCAGACTTGATCAGGCGGCAGTGCGGCCCAGCACCACCTCGAACACGAAGCGCGAGCCCGCATAGGCCAGCAGCAGCAGCGCCGCACCGGCATACAGCCAGCGGGTGGCGCGCCGGCCGCGCCAGCCCTGGCGGTGGCGGCCCGCCAGCAGGGCCGCGAACACCGCCCAGCCCAGCAGCGAGAAAACCGTCTTGTGGTTGAAGCGGAACGGCGCGGCAGTGGCCACACCCAGCACCAGCGCCGCGGTGAGCACGGCAAAGCCGGCCTCGACGAAGCGGAAGGTCAGGCGCTCGAGGCGCAGCAGCGGCATGCCCATCGGGCCGGCCCCCGCACCGGCCGCGCCACGCGCCGGCAGCCCAACCTGGCCCGAGGCCACGGCCTGCAGCCCGCCGCGCGAGCGCATTGCGCGCTCGGCCGAATCCAGCATCGTGGCATGCAGCACCGCGGCACCGAACAGGCCGTACGAGGCCACGCCCAGCACCCAGTGCAGCGGCGCCCAGGGGCTGGACAGCACATGCACCTCGCCCGGAAAGGCCCAGGCCAGCAGCACCGCACCGGCACCCACCACGGCCAGCGCGCGGCGCACCGCGGGCAGCGGCACGAAGCGGCTTTCCACCGCATGCACGGCCAGCACCAGCCACACGCTGAGCGAGAGCACCGGGCCGAAGCCCAGGCGCGCGCCGGGTATCTCGCGGCCCCAGCCGCCCACATCCAGCACCAGCAGCACCGCATGCAGCAGCCAGCCGGCCACCAGGGCCGGCGCCGGCAGGCGCGCACTGCCGCCGACACCCCGCATCGGCAGTGCCGCCACCGCGTAGGCGAACATCGCCACCAGCGCCAGCGCCAGCGGCGCCACGCCCAGGCTGGCCATGGGGGCGAACGGTAGAATCATCGCAACGAGTGTACTTTCGCGGCCGTGCTCC
>CAYPDO010000881.1:0-2037 GCA_964409495.1 uncultured Bordetella sp. | reverse complement strand
CGCGGTAGCCGCTGACGCCGGCCATCGAGGTCAGCGCGTCCATCTTCTGCGCGCGGCTCAGCTGGCGCGGCAGGCAGTCGATGGCCAGCACGGTGAGCTTCTTGGCCGCCAGCTGCTGCATCAGCTCGGGGTTCTGCGCCGGCCACACAAAGCCGATCAGCGTGCTGCCCTCGCGCAGCTGGGCCACTTCGTCCGGCGTGGGCACGCGCACCTTGAACACCACGTCGGCCTGGGCATACAGCGTGGCCGCATCGGGCTGCACCTGGGCGCCCGCGGCGCGGTAGGTGTCGTCGGCGAAGTTGGCGGCATCGCCGGCCCCGCTCTGCACCGCCACCCGGAAGCCCAGCTTGATGAGCTTTTCCACCACCTCGGGCACGGTGGCGACGCGCTTCTCGCCTGCCGCGGTCTCCTTCGGCACGCCAATCAACAAAGCCATGAACTGAACTCCTCGGGTGGTGTGGGCGCTGGTTGAACCACCAGCTTGCCGTGCGCATTGAGAGCGCCCTTTGTCTGCAAGAAGCTTACCTGACTTCAAGCTGTCAGCCGTCTCCCGCGTGATAGAGCACACACCCCATTGAAGCTGCATCATCCAGGCATTCCAACCCCATGCCCATCCACATGACCGATACCCGCTGGAAGCCCAGCGTCACTGTGGCCGCCATCGCCGTGCGCCAGGACCCCGACGGCCCGCGCTACCTGCTGGTGGAAGAGATGACGCAGGAGGGGCTGCGCCTGAACAACCCGGCCGGCCACCTCGACCCTGGCGAATCCCCGCAGCAGGCCGCAGCGCGTGAGTGCCTGGAAGAGACAGCCTGTGCCTTCATGCCACAGGCGTTGCTGGGGGTGTACCTGTCGCGCTTCCAACGCGCGGCGCAAGACATCACCTTCGTGCGCTTCGCCTACTGCGGCACCGTGGGCCAGCCCGAGCCGGGCCGCGCGCTGGATGCGCCGGTGATGCGCACGCTGTGGCTCACGCCCGACGAGGTGCGTGCCAGCGCCGCGCGCCACCGCAGCCCGCTGGTGCTGCAGTGCATCGAGGATCACCTGGCCGGCCGCCGCCTGCCGCTCGAGGCGGTGACGGTGCACGCCTCGGTGTACGGGGTGTCGCCGTGAGCGGGGCGGTGCTGCGGCACGGGTTGGTCACCATCCACCTGGGCGACAAATCCGGCAAGTACCCTGACGGCAACCAGGTGCTGGTGGCGGGCACCGAGGAGCGCGTGGCCTTCGACACGCCGCTGGTGGCCCAGCGCATCGGGCCGGCCTTCGACACGGTGGACCGGGTGATCCTGGGCCATGTGCACGAGGACCACATGGCCGGCCTGAGCCGTGTGCCCCGGGCCGCCGTGCAGGTGCATGAGGCCGATCTGGCGGCGGCGCAGTCGTGGCCCGGCCTGGCGCGCCACTTCGGCTATGACGAGGCAGTGCTGCAGGCGCTGAAATCGCGCATCGAGCGCGAGTTCGCCTACGCCCCGCGGCCCGATGCCACCGGCTATGCCGATGGCGCTGTGTGGGCGCTGGGCGGCGGCGTGCGCGTGCGGGCCCAGCACCTGCCGGGCCACACGGCCGGCCACTGCGCGCTGATCGTCGAGAACGAAGGCCTGGCCTTCATCGGCGACATCGATCTGTCCGGCTTCGGCCCCTACTACGGCGACGCCACGTCGAACCTGGCCGACTTCCGCCGCACGCTGCGCGCGGTGGCCAGCCTCGACGCGCGGGTGTGGGTCACCTCGCACCACCGCGCCGTGCTGACCGACCGGGACGAGTTCCTGGCGGCGCTGGCGGCCTTTGCCGGGCGCATCGACGAACGCCGCGCGCGCCTGCTGGCCATGCTGGCCGACGGCCCACAGACGCTGGACGCACTGGCCGCACGCCGCCTGATCTACAAGCCCGACCAGGATGCCGACTGGATCGGCAGCGCCGAGCGCCGCAGCATCGGCCAGCACCTCGACGAGCTGCTGGCCGATGGCGACGCGCGGCAGCTCGACGACGGCCGCTACGCCCTGTCGCGCTGAGCGCGTTCAGCCGCGGCGCCGGCGT
>CAYPDO010000880.1:0-2038 GCA_964409495.1 uncultured Bordetella sp. | reverse complement strand
CGCCTGCCGCTGCCCGCGGCGGCGCCGCAGCCACGCGCCACGCCGGCCGTGGCGCCCTGGTTCTCCGACGGCATCGAGCGGCCACCGCGCGGCTGAACACCGCCACCCCGGCTGCGGCGCACGCCCGCCGCGCCGCGCACTGCGTCCCACCGCTTCCCTCCGCGCGCCCGCCATGCTGGCGTGCCTTTTCGAGGCTGCCATGCGTCGATCCAAATCCCCTTCCCGTCCTGGCCCCTGGGCCACCCTGGGCTGTCTGGCCGCGCTGGGCCTGCTTGGCGGCTGCGCCACGCTGGCCCCCGATGCCGGCCTGGGCCCGGTGGCCGACACCGTGCGCCGGCACACCGGCGCCGAGCTGCCGGCGCTGGCGCCTGCCGCCGCCACGCCCGACGGCGACGCGGCGGCCATCGCCCAGCGCGCCCAGGCGCTGCTGGCGCAGCCGCTCACGGCCGAGGCCGCGGTGCAGCTGGCGCTGATCCAGCACCGCGGCCTGCGGGCGCGCCTGCACGACCTGGCCATTGCCGACGCCCAGGCGGTGCAGGCCACGCGCCTGCCCAACCCCGGTTTCAGCTTTGCGCGCCTGGTGCGCGGCGACGAGCGCGAGTACGAGCGCGGCCTGCATGTGGACCTGGCGCGTTGGCTGGCCCAGCCCTGGCTGCGCGAGGCCGGCCGGCGCCAGCAGGCGCAGCTGCAGGCCCAGGTGGCGGCCGACCTGCTGGCCCACGCCGCCGACACCCGCCGCGCCTGGGTGCGCGCGGTGGCCGCCGAGGAGCAGCTGCGCTACGCCCGCCAGGTGCTGGATGCCGCCGATGCCGGCGCCGAGCTGGCGCGGCGCATGCGCCAGGCGGGCAACTGGTCGGCGCTGCAGCAGGCGCGCGAGCAGGCCTTCCACGTCGATGCCCAGCTGGGCCTGGCGCGCGCCACGCAGCAGCGCGACGCCAGCCGCGAGCGCCTGCTGCGCCTGCTGGCGCTGGATGCCGCGCAGCGCCAGCAGCTGCAGCTGCCCGAGCGCCTGCCGCCGCTGCCCGCCCAGGCGCGCGCGCTGCCCGATCTGGCGCGCGCCGCGCTGGATGATCGCCTGGACCTGCAGGCGGCCCGCGCCGAGGCCGAGGCTTTGTCGTGGGCGCTGGGCCTGCGCCCCGCCGGGCCGCCCCAAGCGGCGGAGAGCCCCCCCGGGGGGCAGGCGCGAAGCGACGTGGGGGCCCAGGCCTACCGCGCCACGCGCTGGGTGAATGTGCTTGAGCTGGGCGTGGTGCGCAACGGCAGCAACGAGGGGCCCACGCAGCGCGGTGTCGAGCTGAGCCTGCAGCTGCCCCTCTTCGACAGCGGCGACGCCCGCCTGGCCGCTGCGGAGCACCGCCAGCAACAGGCCGTGCACCGCGTGGCCGCGCTGGCGCAGGACGCTCAGGGCGAGCTGCGCGAGGCCTGGAGCAGCTACCGCAGCGCCTGGGACATCGCCCGCCACCACCGCGACGCCCTGGTGCCGCTGAAGGCGCGCATCGGCCAGGAGATGCTGCTGCGCTACAACGGCATGCTGGTGGGCGTGTTCGATCTGCTGGCCGACGCGCGCGCGCAGATCGCCGGCGTGAGCGCGGCGCTCGACGCCCAGCGCGACTTCTGGCTGGCCGACATCGACCTTGACGCCGCCCGGGTGGGCCGGCCGATGCTGGCCGCGCCCGGCGGTGCCGGCACGGCTGCCGTCGCCGCGCCCGAGCCGGCAGGCCACTGATCACCGTCCATCCGCACACCGCCGCCGCGTGCCGCCGGCACCCGCGCCCCTCACCCATCACTGATCCGGAGCGAGCCAACATGGTCTCCCGACGCCAGTTTCTCGGTCGCAGCGGCACGGCCGCCGCGGCCATGGCCGCCAGCGCCCTGGCGGTGCCGCGCAGCGCGCTGGCCGCGCTGCCCGAGGCCCATCAGCAAGCCAGCGCGGCCACCCAGCCCCCCCTGCAGCCCGCCGACGGGCGCCCGTACAACCCGGTGGTCACGCTCAACGGCTGGACCCTGCCCTGGCGCATGAACCAGGGCGTCAAGGAGT